>CAZMTB010000041.1:0-21092 GCA_964569095.1 uncultured Aquificales bacterium | reverse complement strand
CCCTATTTCGTCACCGATCCCGAGAAGATGGAGACGGTGTTCGAGGATCCCGTTATTCTGATCCACGAGAAGAAGATAAGCAACATGAGGGATCTTCTGCCCCTCCTGGAGGAGGTTGCACGTTCCAGCAGGCCCCTCTTGATCATAGCCGAGGACGTTGAGGGAGAGGCCTTGGCCACCCTGGTGGTGAACAAGCTGAGGGGTACCCTGAATGCCTGCGCCGTGAAAGCCCCTGGCTTTGGCGACAGGCGTAAGGAGATGCTGAAGGACATCGCCATTCTCACCGGTGGCCAGGTGGTGTCCGAGGAGCTTGGCATCAAGCTGGAGAACGTTAAGTTCACCGATCTTGGCAGGGCCAAGAAGGTGATCGTTGACAAGGAGCACACCACTATCGTGGGCGGTGCCGGTGACTCTGCTGCCATTGAGGGCCGCGTGAAGCAGATCAAGAAGCAGATAGAGACCACCACCTCTGACTACGACCGCGAGAAGCTCCAGGAGCGTCTGGCCAAGCTCGTTGGTGGAGTGGCGGTGATCAAGGTGGGTTCGGCCACCGAGACCGAATTGAAAGAGAAGAAGGCAAGGGTTGAGGATGCCCTCAATGCCACCAAGGCCGCGGTGGAGGAGGGTATTGTGCCTGGTGGTGGTGTAACCTTGATACGGGCCTCCAGGGCACTGGACAAGGTTGAGACCACCGATGACGACGAGAGGATAGGAATCGAGATACTGCGTCGCGCCGTGTGCGAGCCCTTGAGGCAGATTGCCGAGAACGCGGGCTACGAGGGCTCTCTGGTGGTGCAGGAGATAAAGGCTAAGGATAAGGACACCATTGGATTCGATGCCAATGCCCTGGAGTACGTGGACATGTTTGAGCGTGGAATCATCGATCCCACCAAGGTGGTGCGTTCGGCCCTTCAGAACGCTGCCAGCGTGGCGGGTCTGATGCTCACCACCGAGTGCGGGATCGTTGAGATCCCTGAGCCCGAGAAAAACCCTATGCCCCAGATGCCTGAGTACTAAAAACCCCCACACAACACTTCCCCACACTTTGCCCCCGGCCTTGCCAAGGCCGGGGGCTTTTTTTAACCTTGGGGCATGAGAGATGTGCCGCTGATAACCCTGCTCACCGACTTTGGTGACTCCACGTACCCAGCCCAGATGAAGGGGGTGATACACTCTCTGGCTCCCCATGCCAGGGTGGTTGACCTCACCCACTCTCTTCCCTTTGCAGACATCAGGTGGGCTGCACACACGCTACTCTGCTCCTTCGAGGATTTTCCTCCAGGCACCGTGCACCTGTGCGTGGTGGATCCAGGGGTGGGAAGTTGCAGAGAGGTGTTGCTTCTACATGCCGCTAACTGCACCTTTGTTGCCCCTGATAACGGCCTGCTGTGGCCACTTTGGGACAGGTTCTCTGACTCTGCCAGGGCATTTCACCTCAGGGAGTACCAGGGATTCTGCAGGTCTTTGAGCCGTACCTTCCACGGCAGGGACGTTTTTGCCCCCCTTGGAGCCTGGATAGCCAAAGGGGTTCCGCTGATAACCCTTGGGGAACCCATTGCCAGACCAAAAGAGAGCCTTGACCTGCCCGTTCCACACGTTGATGGCAAGGTTGTGACGGGTAGTGTGATCCTGGTGGACCCCTTTGGGAATCTCATAACCAATATCCGTCCTTCTCTCTTGCCGGGGAGTATAGCTCGGGTGAGGGTTGGAGGGGTAGTGGTGGAGGGTGTCGCCGAGAGCTACCTTCAGTGGGAGGGAAGGGGTGTTGGGGCAATCGTGGACAGTTGCGGCCTCCTGGAGCTATTCGTCTTCAAGGGCAATGCCGCCGATCTTTTGAGGGTAGGGGTTGGAGATTTGATTGTGGTTGATCTTGCTTGAGGAATCTTGGCCGTTGGTGCCTTGACTTGTAGGGGTGCTTGGAAGAGAAAAGGGCCACTGAGAGGGTGGGGGTACTGCGGAACGAGGAGGAGTTTTATGGCCTTTCCCATTCACAGGATGAGGAGGTTGAGGGGATCCGACGCAATCCGACGCATGGTGAGGGAGACCGCGCTGAGGGTGGACCAGTTGATTCAACCCTTCTTCGTGGTAGAGGGTAGTGGTGTTGCAAACCCGGTCTCTTCAATGCCCGGGGTGTACCAGCTCTCCATTGACAGACTCGTGGACGAGGCGAAGAGGGCCCACGGGCTCGGTATTCCCGCGGTGATCCTCTTTGGCATTCCGGATCACAAGGACCCCTTGGGCAGTGAGGCCTACAACGACGAGGGGATAATCCAGAGGGCCATAAGGGCGCTGAAGGAAGAGGTCCCTGGCCTGCTGGTGGTAACCGACGTGTGTCTCTGCGAGTACACGGATCACGGCCATTGCGGCGTGGTGAGGGATGGGAGAGTATTAAACGATCCCACCTTGGAGCTTCTGGCGAAGGAGGCGGTGTCCCACGCCAGGGCCGGAGCCGATGTTGTGGCTCCCTCAGACATGATGGACGGAAGGGTGAAGGCCATTCGAGAGGCGCTGGACCAAGAGGGGTTTATCGAAGTTCCCATCCTCTCTTACGCGGTCAAATACGCCTCGGCCTTCTACGGACCCTTTAGGGATGCCGCGGAGTCCGCGCCCCAGTTTGGGGACAGGAAGACCTACCAGATGGATCCTGCCAACGTGAGAGAGGCCTTGAGAGAGGCGGAAAGCGACCTCCTGGAGGGAGCCGACATGCTTATGGTTAAGCCGGCCCTTCCCTACCTTGACGTGATCAGGGTGGTTAGGGACGCCTTTCCCCAGGTGCCCCTTGTGGCCTACAACGTGAGCGGTGAGTACTCCATGATCAAGGCCGCGGGTAGGTTGGGATGGATAGATGAGGAGAGGGTGATGCTTGAGTCGCTGCTGGGCATAAAGAGGGCCGGTGCAGACATAATAATCACCTACTTCGCCATGGAGGTTGCACCTATTCTGCAATGATGCGTAAATTGCTAATAGGCTTGTTGATCCTATTGGTTCCCTCGGGGGTGTGGGGAGAGACGGGGTACGAGGTGGAGACGGCCCCTCTCTCCAGCCAGCGGTTCAATGCCTCAAAGGTTCTGGGAGGAAGCGATCTGCTCAAAGGAGGCTCATACCAGGAGAGCCTTGAGGAGATCCGCAAGAGAATAGAGGAGGAGCTGGGAAGAACCTCGCCTCCTGCCCCTGCTTCCCAGGATAACGCCTCGGGGATTCCTGAAGGTAATGGGTCGGGGAGGATTCTCAACTCCACGGTGAACACAACTCCTGCTGGCACCCTGGCGGGACCAGAGGGTGGTAACGCTACGGCCCTTCCAAGAGAGGTTGAGGGTGTCAACCAGACCGCGTCCAACGCCACGGTGACGGAGCTTCCCCTTCCCAAGGAAGAGGGAGAAGCCGAGGCCAAGGGGGCGAAAAGGAAGATCGAGTGGCCCAAACCCATCTCCGTTGACCAGATAAGGAGCATGAGCTTCTGGAGGGATCCCCTGAGGGTGGGCAGAATAGACTGGAAGAAGGAGCTCGAGAAGGTTCCCATACCCTTCAAAGACTCCGAGATGATCGCCGAGATCCTGGAGGACGGGGATTACCGGGAGGCCTACAAGAGGCTATCCCTCTTCTCTGGGCAACCGGAGATTGAGCGCTTCAAGAGGTTGGTGGCCCTCGCCTTCGACAAGTGCGACTACGTCTTTCCTCCAAACGAGACGGTGTTGCTTCTCTTGGCAAGAAGGGGGTGCTGGGGCACCATAGTTGCGCACCAGAAGGAGTTCTCCACAGTGGTGGGGGGCAGGTTGTGGGTGGCCCAGGCCCTCTTCAGGCTGGGTCGCTGGAAAGAGGCGGTGGATGCGTTCCAAAGGGTTCCGGCGGGTTCGTGGTACAGCCCGTGGGCGAAGATGAAGGTGGGGCTCGCAAGGTACGCCATGGAGGGTAACTCCTCCAGTGCGGTGGAGGAGTTTGAAGCCGAGGCAGACAAGGTTCAAGCAGGCTCTGCTGCTGCAGAGAACCTCTTCTACCTGTTGGGGTGCCTCACCCTGAATGGGGGGAATCTCAAGGCGGCCAAGGGTTGGTTCGAGAAGACCATAACCAATGGCACTCCTTCTCCTCTGGATACCAGGGCTTCGTACTGGTTAGGTTGGATTCTCTGGTACAATGGAGACCAGCAGAAGGCCGCTTTTCACTTCTCGATCGCCCTCCGGGGTAGCAGGCGCCTGAGCCTCAAGGAGAGGGTGGCGGCTGTGAGGCTCATACTTGACCAGGGGTTACCAGTTGCACCTTCTACCTTGGTGGGTGTGCTACCAAGCTCGCTCTCCTCCGTGCCGAAGGATATGCGCCAGGAGGTGGTGGTACTCAGGGGAAGGGTGATGCTGAAGGCGGGGAAACCCAAAGATGCCGTTGCCCTCTTCAAGAGGGCTGCCAAGGGAGGAAATCCCTGTGCAGAGGAGACAGTAGAGAACCTCTGTCCCTTGATGGTTGAGGCCCTGGTAGATGCAGGCAGGATGGACGAGGCGGTCAACCTGGTGATGTCTGGTAACGCTTCCCAGGTGCCTTCTCTCCTTTCAGGGGCTCGAGAGATCATGAAGGCCATGGTTTCAAGGGGCTTGTGTGATCAGGCCGTAGAGCTTAGCAAGAACTGGAGTGCCCTGAAGAACGACCCCATTCTCCTCGATTGTCTGGTTAACTCCTATCCCCCGGGGAAGTGGTTCAGCATCTACCAGCGGGCGAAGAGGGATAAGAGGCTAAGCCTGCCAGTGGCTGTTAAGGTGGTGTCTGCCCTTGTAGATAACGGCTTTCTCGACATGGCGGTGGTAGAGATAGGTGACCTCTTGGACACCATGCCCCCTCCACCCTACGACTACCAGCTGAGGTTCCTGTTGGCCAAGACTCTGATACTCCAGGGGAATTACGACAAGGCGAGGGAGATTGCCAACGCCCTCTTCAAGGAGGCTGTTTCCGAGGAGGACGTTGCAAAGTGGCGCCTTGCCTTGGGAGAGGCCTGCCAGAGGATGAAGAACTGGCAAGAGGCCCTCTACTACTATCAGGGGGTGGATACCCCGGAGGCCCTCTACGCCATGGCTCAATGCTTTGGAGCCATGGGGGACAAAGAGAGGCAGATGGAGGTTTACAAGGAGCTCTTTGCCAAAGGGGAGGGTGAACCGAAGTGTAAGGCGGGAATTGCCCTTGCCTCTCACTACCTGACCCAGGGTCTTCCATCGATAGCCTTCTCTTTCGTTCAGAATCCCACCCTCTGCGGAGGTGGCCAGGCTGTGGAGTTCCACACCTTGAGGGCCAAGGCCATGGAGTCTCTAGGTAGGTTCAAGAGCGCCGCCAAGGAGTACGAGCAGGTCTTCTACCTGCTTCCCAAAACCGATCCTCAGAGGTGGAGAATGCTTCTGAGTGCTGCAGAGACCTACCGCCTGGCAGGTTACAAGAGCAAAGCGAAAAGGCTACTGAGGTTCATCTCCAAGGCCTCTTCTGACCCGGAGGCGAAGGGGAAGGCCACCCAAGAGTTGCAGACTCTGAAGTGAGACGACCACCGGGGGAGCTCTTGCCCACGCCGGTGGTCGTCGGGATCATTCCCGTATCTGTCCCTCTCCCATGATGATGTACTTGCAACAGGTGAGATCTTCCAAGCCCATGGGTCCCCTGCAGTGTAGCTTCTGTGTAGATATGCCCATCTCGGCTCCCAGCCCGAACTCGAAACCGTCGGTGAATCTGGTGGAGGCGTTAACGTAGACCGCTGCGGAGTCTGTCTGTCGGAGAAAGTCCAGGGCCCTTTGGTAGTTCTCCGTCACTATGGCCTCTGAGTGGGCAGAACCGTACCGGTGGATGTGGGCAATGGCCTCTTCCATGCCGTCTACCACCCGTATTGCCAGAATGAGGTCGAGGTACTCCTCTGACCAATCCTCTTCGGTGGCCTCCTTCACATCTGGAAGTATCTCCCTGGTTCTGGGACATCCTCTAAGTTCCACACCCGCCTCTTTCAACATGGAGGCGATCTCGGGGAGAAACCTCTCGGCTATGGGTGCGTCCACCAGCATGGTCTCCATGGCGTTACACACTCCTGGTCTTTGTACCTTTGCGTTGAAGCAGATGGCTTTGGCCATCTCGAGGTCTGCCTCTCTGTCAACAAAGGTGTGGCACACCCCTTTGTAGTGGAAGACCACCGGTATCCTCGAGTTCTCGGCCACGAACCGTATCAGCCCTTCTCCACCCCTGGGTACCACTAGGTCGATCAGGTCGTCCCTCTTAAGCAGCTCTCCCACAGCTGCCCTGTCCGGCGTGTCCAGAAACTGTATGGCCTCCTTGTTCACTCCTGCCGACTCCGCCGCCTCGCGGGCGATCTCGACCAGTACGCTGTTCGAGTGTATGGCCTCTGAGCCTCCCCTGAGCAGCACCGCGTTTCCCGACTTTAGGCATAGGGCCACCGTGTCGATGGTAACGTTTGGTCTTGACTCGTAGATTATTGCCACCACCCCCAACGGAACCCTCATCTTGCCGATGAGAAGGTTGTTGGGGCGTTTCCACATCTTCACCACCTCTCCAACCGGATCCGGCAGGGCGGCCACCTGCCTCAGTCCCTCTGCCATGCCTTCTATGCGCTTGTCGTTCAGCAGTAGCCTGTCCATCAGGGCAGACGAGAGCCCTTTCTTCTCGCCCTCTTCGAGGTCCTTTCTGTTCACCTCCTTTATCCTCTCCGCCTGGGTCTCGATGAGGGATGCCATCTTCAGCAGAGCCTCGTTCTTCACCTGGGAGGATAGGGTGGCAATCTCCCTCCCAGCCTCTTTGGCCCTTCTGGCCTTGTCCTCCACTACCTTTCCTATCTCCATCTTCTCCTCCCGTATTCTGTTCACTTTACCTGCAGCTGGAGCATACCACCGCTTGTAGAGTCGTTCAAGGTTTTGGATGTGTTGCTACTTGACAACCCACTCTCCCTGCTCGTATACCTTGCCCCACTTCGCCCGAGAAAGGACAAGAGAAAAGAGGGTGTTCGTAAGGGTTTCAGACATACCTCCTGAGGGATTGGAGCTCGTGGTGGAGGAGCTTATTCCCCCCCTCGACCCTTCCATTGGAGAGGTGATTCCTGTGGTGGGTCCCGCGGAGGGTGTGTTGGCCCTGCAGCCTCTTTCGAGAGGGGTTGTGAGGGTTACTGGAAGCATCAGGTGTACCCTGATGCTCTGCTGCAGCAGATGCCTCGATACCTTCCTGTGGGAGGCAGAGGTGGAGGTGAGCGAGCTCTGTGCCCCCCTTCCCAGGGGTGGGATTTTAGAGGGGGACTTAAAGGACGCCTTTGGGTACACCCACGGCGTGATAGATCTGACCGCCCTCTACACCTCTCTGCTCTACTCGGTGCTGGAGATGAAGCCCCTTTGCTCTCCCCACTGCAAGGGGTTGTGTCCCGTGTGCGGAGTGAATAGAAACAGGGAGTCCTGTGGTTGCGGGAAGCGGTCCAAGGATCCTCGCTGGGACGTGCTGGACGAGATAAAGAAGCAGCTTCGGGACCGCGACGTTGCGTGATGGTTTTTAGAAAACGGGAAGTTTCAGCGTGAAAGGAGAATGGCATGGCAGTACCCCAGAACAGACAGTCGAAGTCGAGGCGCGACAAGAGGAGGGCCCAGTGGAAGGCCAAGTTTAAAGCACCCAACTTCTCCGTGTGTCCGAATTGTCAGGAGCCCAAACTGCCTCACCGGGTGTGCCCTAGCTGCGGTTTCTACCGTGACAGAGAGGTAGTGGCAGTAGAGGAGTAGTGGTTCCACCCATAAGAATAAGAAGGGTGATCCCGCCTGTGCAGAAGAGATGGGGTGATTTTGGGGGAGGAGGGGTGGTTTGCGCATAGCTCTGGATGCCATGGGGGGAGACTATGCCCCCAGGGAGATAGTGAAGGGGGCCATTGAGGCGGTACAGCGCTGCGACTGCGAGATAGTTCTGGTTGGAGACCAGGAGATCATAAGGCAGGAGCTGAAAAGGGCTGGTGCCTCAGAGGCCTTCCCCATATTCGTAAAGCACGCGCCGGACGTGATCGGAATGGGTGAGCCTCCCTCCATGGCCCTGCGCAAGAAGAAGCAGTCCTCCATCTGGAGGGCGGTGGAGATGGTGAAGCGGGGCAAGGCCCAGGCGGTGGTGAGCGCCGGAAATACCGGCGCCGTGATGGTCTCTGCAAAGCTACAGCTTCGCACCCTGGAGGGGGTCTCTCGCCCTGCCATAGCGGTGACCCTTCCCTCTCAGAGGGATCCCTTTGTGCTGCTGGATGCAGGTGCAAACGTGGACTGCAAGCCCGAGAACCTCCTTGAGTTTGCAATAATGGGCCATCTCTACGCCAAGCACATCCTTGGAATAGAGCGACCTCGGTTGGGACTGTTGAGCATAGGTGAGGAGGACACCAAGGGAGACTCGCTGGTGAAGCAGACCTATCCCCTCCTCAGGCAGGCGCCCCAGCTTCACTTCATCGGTAATGTGGAGGGCAAGGAGCTGTACAACAACGTGGCGGATGTTGTTGTGTGCGATGGGTTTGCTGGAAACCTGGCACTGAAGATCAGTGAGAGCACGGCCGGGCTTCTGCTTCACCTCCTGAAGAGGGCGTTTCAGAATGGAGGGGTGAGAGGTGCCATCGGATACTGGGCGTTGAAGCCCTTTTTGAAAGAGATAAAGGTGAGAACCGACTACAAGGAGTACGGCGGGGCCCCCCTGTTGGGGGTGAACGGTATCTGCATAATCTCCCACGGCAGCTCCGATGCAAGGGCCATCACCAATGCCATAAAGGTTGCCAAGGAGCTTGCAACCAAGCAGTTGAACAGACATATTCAGGAGCACTTGGCGGCAATTAGGGGAACCTCGGGCAAGCGTTTTTGGGATAAGTTGAAAGAGACCATCCCCTCGTGGAGGGAAGAGGAAGAGGAGGAGAAAGGAGCCCAGGAATGAGGTCTGTGATCAAAGGTTTGGGGGTGGCGGTTCCCTCGGAGGTTCTCACCAACGAGGACCTGGAGAAGATGCTGGACACCACCGACGAGTGGATAACCCAGAGAACCGGGATCAAGAGGAGGTACAAGGCGCCTCCCGATGTTGCCACCTCTGACCTGGGAGCCGAGGCCTGCAGAAGGGCCCTGGAAGACGCAGGGGTGGATAAAGAGGAGGTTGAGCTTCTCATATGCGCCACTGCCTCTCCAGACACCCCTCTCCCCTCCACCGCCTGCTGGATGCAGCCCAAGCTCGGTATTCCCGGAGTACCCGTTTTTGATGTGAGCGCTGCCTGCTCGGGTTTTCTCTACGGCGTTACAGTGGCCGACCAATTCGTCAGGGCGGGCACCTACAAGAACGTGCTTGTGGTGGGAGCAGAGATACTCTCTCGAATAGCGAACTGGAACGACCGTTCCACCTGTGTTCTTGTGGGAGACGGTGCAGGGGCCGTTCTGGTTAGCAGGGGGGACGATAGCGATACCAGGGGGATCTGGGGCTCGCGCCTGCATGCAGACGGCACCTTTGCCGAGTTCCTCTGGACCCCTGCCGGTGGCACGGTGAGGCCGGCAACACACGAGACCGTCGAGCAGGGGCTTCACGGATTCACAATGAAGGGGAACGAGCTCTTCAAGGTTGCGGTTAGGCACATGGCGGGGGTGGTCTTTGAGCTGCTCGACGATCTTGGGGTGGGACCCGAAGAGATAGATTGGATAGTTCCGCACCAGGCCAACGTTCGCATACTTCAGTCGCTGGCCAAGAGGCTGAGGGTGCCTTGGGAGAGGGTGGTGGTCACCATAGACCACTACGGGAACACCTCGGCGGCGTCCATACCTTTGGCGCTTCACGAGGCAATAGAGGACGGTAGAATAAAAAGAGGCCACAAGGTGTTGTTCGTCTCCTTCGGGGGCGGCCTCACCTGGGGTGCCTTGTTAGTGGAGTGGTAGATTATGAACAGCCTTTTCAGAACACCTATCTGTGATCTTCTGGGAATCGAGTACCCCATAATCCAGGGTGGCATGGCCTGGGTTTCAGATGCCAAACTCGCAGCGGCAGTCTCCAATGCAGGGGGACTGGGCATCATAGCAGCGGGGCACTCTGAGCCTGACTACGTGCGCGGCGAGATCATAAAGGCCAAGGAGTTGACCGACAGGCCCTTTGGGGTGAACGTTATGCTCATGTCCCAGCATGTTGATGAGGTGGTTGACCTCATCATCGAAGAAGGGGTGCCCGTTGTGGCCACGGGTGCCGGGAATCCGGGCCGTTACATGAAGAGGTTCCAGGAGAGGGGCATAAAGGTTGTGCCCGTTGTGGCCTCGGTTGCCTTGGCGAAGCGCATGGTTAGAGAGGGTGCCGACGCCGTGATCGTTGAGGGCACAGAGGCGGGGGGACACATAGGAGAGCTTACCACCATGGCCCTGGTTCCCCAGGTGGTGAAGGCCGTTTCGGTGCCGGTGATAGCTGCCGGTGGTATTGCAACTGGGGCGGGTTTTCTAGCGGCCCTCTCTCTGGGAGCACAAGGGGTTCAGATGGGAACCAGGTTTGCGTGCACCAAGGAGTGTGGTGTGCACCCCAAGTGGAAAGAGGTTTACATCAAGGCGGGGGATAGGGACACGGTTGTTACTGGTAGAAGTACCGGTCATCCGGTCAGGATAATAAGGAACAAGCTGGCAAGGGAGTTCCAGAAGCTGGAGAAGCAAGGAGCCCCCGTGGAGGAGCTGGAGAAGCTGGGAGCGGGGGCGCTGAGGTTGGCCGCCAAGGACGGCGACGTACAAAGGGGATCGGTGATGGCTGGACAGATAGTGGGTATCATCGACGACGAGCCCACTGTGGCCGAGGTGATTCAGAGGGTACTTGCCGAGGCCAAGGAGATTCTCGGCACCCTTTGCGAGAGATACGGGGGATAGCATGGGCAAGAAGGCCTTTATCTTTCCCGGACAGGGTTCTCAGACCGTGGGAATGGGACATCGGGCCTACCAGGAGTGGCCTGAGGTTAGGGAGGTCTTTCAGAGGGCGAGTGCTGCTCTGGGGGAAGACCTGACGGATCTCTGCTTCAATGGTCCCCAGGATAGGCTAACCCTAACCGAGAACGCTCAACCCGCCTTGCTCACCGTGAGTGCGGGACTGCACGGGGTTCTAAAAGGCCAAGGTCTCGTGCCCGACTTCGTGGCAGGACACAGCCTGGGAGAGTACTCTGCCCTGGTCTCGGTGGGGGTCATCTCACTGGAGGACGGAGTGAGGGCCGTGAGGTTGAGGGGAAGGTTCATGCAAGAGGCCACTCCTCCGGGAGAGGGCAGCATGGCCGCTTTGATGGGTCTATCCAGGGAGGAGGTGGAGAGCCTCTGTTCTCGGGTGAGTGGTGAGACTGGAAGGGTTGTTGAACCGGCAAACTTCAATTCTCCCCAGCAGATCGTGGTGTCCGGCCACCGGGACGCGGTTCTGAGGCTGATGGAGGTGGCCAAGGAGGAAGGATGTAGACGGGCCGTGGAGTTGAAGGTGAGCGCCCCCTTCCACTGCAGTCTGATGGCACCTGCCCAAGAGAGGTTGGAGAAGGTGTTGAAGGAGATTCCTTTCTCTGATGCTTCCGTTCCCGTGGTCCCCAATGTTACCGCAGAGCCGGTTACTGGTGGGGAGGAGTTGAGAGAGCTGCTGGTACGACAGGTTACGGCTCCGGTGATGTGGCAACGAAGCGTTGAGAGGATGATCGAAGAGGGGGTGACCCTCTTCGTGGAGGTTGGTGCAGGAACGGTTCTCTCTGGCCTGGTGAAGAAGACCAACCGGAAGGTGAAGACGGTGGCCTTTGGAGGTCCAGAGGACCTCGAGGCGGTGTTGAAGAGTTGGGAGGAGCACCAATGAGACCGGTTGCCCTTGTTACGGGTTCTTCCAGAGGCATAGGAAGGGCTATTGCCCTGAGATTGGCAGAAGACGGCCATCCCGTGGCGGTCAACTATCCGCCCATTGAGGACGAGCCTACGGAGGTGGTGGAGGAGATAAAGGCCAAGGGTGTAGAGTGCAAGGCCTTCGAGGCGGATGTTTCAGATGCGGACCAGGTGACAGCCATGATGAAGGCCATCAAGGAGTTTTTTGGACAGCCCGTTGGGATACTTGTGAACAACGCGGGGATTACCCGTGATACCCTCTTGATGCGCATGAGAGAGGCCGACTGGGACATGGTGCTGGGTATAAACCTGAAAGGAACCTACCTGTGCACCAAGGCGGCAATCAGGGACATGCTGAAGGCAGGTTGGGGAAGGGTGATCTCGGTCTCTTCCGTTGTAGGGACCGTTGTTGGAAACCCTGGCCAGACCAACTATGCGGCGTCCAAGGCGGGAGTGAAGGGTTTCACCATGTCTCTGGCCAACGAGGTTGGCCAGAAGGGCATCACGGTGAACGCAGTGGCGCCTGGGTTTATCGAGACCGAGATGACAGCCAAACTGCCCGAGGAGGTGAAGGAGACCATGCTTCAGTCTACGGCCTTGAAGAGGTTTGGAAGACCCGAGGACGTGGCAGAGGTGGTGGCCTTTCTCGCCTCGGAGAAGGCTGGTTACATCACGGGGCAGTTGATAGTTGTTGATGGGGGACTCAGTGTGTGATACCCCCATCCTCCGTGGGGTGAGACTGAAACCACTTGAAATAAACAAGGGAGGATAGAGGAATGACGGCAGAGGAGATTGCAAAGAAGATTCGTGCTCTTATCACCGAGCAGCTGGGAATAGAGGAGGAGGAGGTGGTTCCAGAGGCCAAGTTCATCGACGATCTGGGTGCAGACTCTCTGGATACCGTTGAGTTGATCATGGCCTTTGAGGAGACCTTCGACATCGAGATTCCCGACGAGGATGCGGAGAAGATCACAACCGTGCAGGAGGCCATAGACTACGTGGTGGCCAAGGTTGAAGAGAACGCTTGAGCAGTAGTGAGTTGAGAGGGGAGGAGGCGTGAGTAATCAGTTGAAAAGGGTGGTTGTCACGGGAATGGGGATGGTCTCCCCTCTGGGCGTAACCCTTTCTGAGAGCTGGGAGAGGCTCAAGGCCGGCGAGAGTGGCCTTGGGCCCATCACCAAGTTCGACGCGTCCCAGATGCCAAGCCGGATAGCCGGCGAGGTTAAGGGATTCGATCCCACCAAGTACATCGAAAAGAAGGAGTTGAAGCGCACCGACCCCTTCGTTCAGCTCGCCATTGCCGCCTCCCAGATGGCCTTTGATGACTCGGGTCTCGATCTCGACTCAATCCCCAAGGAAGAGGTGGGGGTTCTCATCGGTTCAGGAATAGGGGGACTGGAGACCATTGAGAGAAACCATACCCTTTTGGTGGAGAAGGGATACCGGCGTATCTCCCCCTTCTTCATCCCCATGGCGGTGATCAACATGGCCTCCAGCATGGTCTCCATAAGGTTTGGGCTTCAGGGTCCCCACTCATCCGTGGTGACCGCTTGTGCCACCGGGGCCAACGCCATTGGTGATGCCTTCAAGATAGTTCAGCGGGGGGACGCCAAGGTGATGATAGCCGGTGGCACCGAGTCCGTCATAACGCCCTTGGCAGTTGGGGGATTTGGCGTGATGAGAGCCCTATCCACCCGGAACGACGATCCCCAAGGGGCCTCACGGCCCTTCGACAAGAAGAGGGATGGCTTCGTGATGAGCGAGGGGTGCGGACTTCTCGTGCTGGAAGAGCTTGAGCACGCCAAGGCCAGGGGAGCCAAGATCTACGGCGAGATCGTAGGGTACGGTATGAGCGGGGATGCCTGTCACATCACCATGCCGGATCCCGACGGAAACGGGGCATTCTTGTGCATGAAGGCGGCTTTGAGGGATGCGGGGCTCGAGCCAGACGACGTGGACTACATCAACGCCCACGGAACCTCTACACCCCTTAACGACAAGACCGAGACCCTGGCGATCAAGCGCCTCTTTGGAGAGCGCGCCTACCAGATACCCGTGAGTTCTAACAAGTCCATGGTTGGCCACCTCCTTGGGGCGGCTGGTGCCGTTGAGGCAGCTTTCACCCTTATGTCTCTCAAGGAGGGGATAGTGCCTCCCACCATAAACTACGAGACCCCCGACCCGGATTGCGACCTCGACTACGTACCCAACGAGGCGAGAAGGGTTCCCATCAAGGTGGCCATCTCCAACTCCTTCGGTTTTGGTGGGGTGAACGTCACCCTTGCCTTCCGCAAGTGGGAGGAGTGAACCGATCCAACGCTGATGAGCTTGCAGAGTGGGCGCAGCAAGCGCTAGGGTATAGGTTTGCCGAGCGGGGATTACTTCTCCAAGCCCTTACCCACGCATCCTTTGTCGGTGATTCTGAAAGGGATCACAACGGCAGGCTGGAGTTTTTAGGCGACAGCATTCTGAACGCCGCGGTCTCCAACCTGCTTTTTCGCCGCTTTCCCACCGAGCCAGAAGGTCTCCTCACAAAGAAGAGGGTGGCCATGGTGTGCAACGAACACCTTTCGGAGGTGGGTAGGGAACTGGGAGTGGCCTCAAGGGTTAGGGTGGGTAAAAGCATGGAGGCGCAGATGGCCCAGGGGAATGAGACCGTGGTGGCTGATGCGGTGGAGGCCTTGGTGGGAGCGGTATTTCTGGATGGGGGATTTGGAGATGCCCAGCGGGTGGTTGAAAAGATCCTTTTCTCACGAGGGATTCCAGAGTACTCCAACGCAAAGGGTCTTCTCCAGGAGAAGGTGGTGGCGAGGTTTGGCGAGCTTCCCGTTTACCACCGGCGGTCCCTTGAGGGAGGCTTCGAGAGCAGGGTTGTCATAAAGGGGCAGTGCATGGGCGTGGGACGGGGCAGAAGCAAGAAGGAAGCAGACCAGAGGGCAGCCAGAGAGGCTCTGAAGCTCTTAGAGGGTGAGCAGTGAAGCACTCTCCCAGGGTCTTGGTTCTGGCAGGAGAGGCCTCGGGGGAGATGCACGCTGCCGCTTTGGTTAGGGATATTGCAAGAATCGACCCCTCTATCTCTTTCGTTGGAATAGGAGGGTGCGAGATGGCAGCTGCAGGGGTCGAGCTGCTTGGCCACTGCGAGGAGATAGGGGTGGTGGGGGGAGTTGAGGGTCTCCATAGCCTTCCCGAGGTGTTGAAAACCTACAAGAGGGTGAAGAGGCTTCTCGCCTCGGGGGAGGTGGATCTATTCATCCCGGTGGACTACCCGGGGATGAACCTAAGGCTGGCGTGCCACGCCCACAAGTGCGGTATCCCCGTTTGTTACTACATCTCTCCCCAGGTGTGGGCCTGGAGAGAGAGAAGAATAAAGACCATTGCCAGGTGCGTTGATCGCATGATGGTGATACTTCCCTTCGAGGAGGCGATATACCGTAAGGCCGGGATTGATGCCCATTACGTGGGACATCCCTTGCTGGATAGTGTTAGGCCCACTTTGAAGAGAGAAGAGTTCAGGAAGAGATGCGGCATTCCCAGAGAATCCCTCTTGGTGACCCTCATGCCGGGTAGCAGACCCAAGGAGGTTGGGTATAATCTTCCCGTGATGCTTCGCGCTGCTGGGCTGATCTCTCGGGAGGTTCCGGACGCCCAGTTTGCCTTGGCCTTGGCACCGACCCTCAAGCCTTCCCAGGTGGGTGTGTACCTATCTAAACCTGGGACTCCCCCTGTGCGCATCTTCAAGGGCGATACCTACTCGCTGATCGGTGCCTCAGACGGGGCGTTGGTTGCATCGGGAACCGCCACCCTTGAAGTTGCCCTTTTGGGGATACCCATGGTGGTGGTCTACCGGGTTCATCCTTCAACCTACGAGATAGGAAAGAGGCTGGTGAGGGTCAGGTGGTTGTCCCTGGTTAACAACGTTCTTCAGGAGGGTGCAGTGCCCGAGTTCATACAGCACGCTGCCACTCCTGAGGAGGTGTCCAGAGGCCTGCTGAGAAGGATTGAGATGGTGGAGGAGAGCAGGGAGCTGGCACAACGATTGAAGGGAGTGCTTTCGCCACCTGAAGGTTTCAGGAGGGCTAGCGAACTGGTCTTGGAGATGCTGAGGGAAGCGAGATGAAGAACTACGGCAGAATGCTCGCGTTTCTTAAGCCCTACTGGTTCAGAATAGGTCTGGCCCTTCTGATGGCGGCAGTGGTGGCCTCCACCGACGGGGTGTTGGCCTGGGTGGTGAAAGACATCATGGACAAGATCTTCATCGACAAGAACCGCCAGATGCTGGTCCTTATCCCTCCCTTCATCGTGGGTATCTACTTCGTCAAGGGACTGGGACGCTACCTGCAAAACTACTTCATGGGATATGCCAATGCCCGAATGGTTATGGACATTCGGATAGCAGTATTCGACAAGATCATTCAGATGCACATGGGCTTCTTCTCCCAGGAGCGCACTGGCACCATCGTCTCTCGAATAATGAACGACGTGGGTGTGGTGAGAAAGGCGAACACCGACCTGATCAAGAACCTTATAAGGCAGATTCTTACCCTGGTTGGCCTGCTCTTCGTGCTGTTTAAGCGTGACTGGGAGCTTGCCCTGATTGCCTTAACGATTGCCCCCTGCGCTGGGGTGGTTCTTGCCCTCATAGGAAAGAAGTTGCGCATGCTCACCAAGCGCAACCAGGAACGCATAGCCATACTGAACAGTTTTCTCATCGAGCTGCTCAGCCTCATCAAGGTGGTTAAGCTCTTCCACAGGGAGGACTACGAGCGCAAGCGTTTTCGGAAGGTGCTGAGAAGGCTTTTCGACATCCAGATGTCCAAGCTGAAGGCCCAACAGCTCAGCTCTCCCCTCATCGAGTTCGTAGGCTCCATTGCCGGGGCCTTCGTGATCTGGATCGGGGGAATGAAGGTTATCAACGGGGTGATCACCCCCGGAGACTTCTTCTCCTTCCTCACCGCCCTAATGATGATGTACGGCCCCATCAGGAAGCTGAGCGGGGTTAACGCCTCCATCAACGCAGCCATGGCTGCCAGTGACAGGGTGGTGGCCTTCCTGGACCTGGAGCCGGCGGTGAGAGAGGCGGAGGACGCAGTTGAGAAGGAGAGTTTCCAGCGGCTGCTTCGCTACGAGGACGTGTGGTTCTCCTACCCAGGAAGCGACGAGATGGTTTTGAGGGAGATCAACCTGGATATTCCCAAGGGTAGCAGGGTGGCCGTGGTGGGTGAGAGCGGTGTGGGGAAAACCACCTTGGTGGAGCTGATTCCCAGGTTCTACGACGTCACCAGGGGAGCCATCACCATCGACGGAATAGACATCAGAAAGATAACCTTTGCCTCCCTGATGAGGTTGGTAGGCATGTTCACCCAAGAGGTGCAGCTCTTTGACGACACCATTGAGAACAACATCAAGTACGGTTCCCCCGAGGCCACCAGAGAGGAGGTGGTGGAGGCTGCAAAGATGGCAGATGCCCACGAGTTCATCATGCGCACCGAGAAGGGGTACGATACCCGCATAGGGGAGCTGGGTACCAGGCTCTCTGGTGGTGAGAAGCAGCGCATAGCCATTGCCCGTGCCCTTTTGAAGAACCCGCCTATTCTCATCCTCGACGAGGCTACCTCTGCCTTGGATGCCGCTTCAGAGGCTGCGGTGCAGCAGGCCCTTGAGAGGCTCATGGAGGGTCGCACGGTGATCATCATTGCCCACAGGTTGTCCACGGTGAGAAGTGCTGACAAGATAGTGGTGCTCGAGGGAGGAAGGATAGTGGAAGAGGGTACCCACGAAGAGCTGATCTCCCGAGGCTCTCGCTACAAGAGGCTCTACACGCTCCAGTTTGCCGGGGAGGAGTAGGGCCCTCCCTTCCAGCACTCCTCCCTCTCCGTTCACCTTGGTGCCTTAACCATCTCCGTTCACCGCTTGGGCAATCTCCCTCACGAACCTGATGAGCCCCTCTTCTCCTCCTTCGTCCAGGGCCTTGAGTACGGCACTGCCCACGATCACGCCGTCGGCGTACCGGGATATTGCCCTTGCATCCTCTGGCTTAGACACTCCGAATCCCACGCATACGGGCAGGGAGGTCACCCCGCGAATCTCCTCTATTCTCTCCAGAATTGGGGTGATCTCTCCGAGGTCGCTACCCGTCACCCCTTTCACCGAGACCAGGTAGAGAAAGCCGGTGGTGGCCTCTGCAATGGTTGCTATTCGCTCTCTTGGGGTGGTTGGGGCGATGAGGAAGGTGGTGGCTATACCGTGCATCTCGGCAGCCTCCCTCAGCTCCCCTGCCTCTTCGGGGGGGAGGTCTGGAACTATCAGTCCACCTATCCCCGCTTCAGCTGCCTCTCTGGCAAACCTCTCTATCCCGTAGCGCAGTATGGGATTGTAATACCCCATTGCCACCACCGGTAGGGGGGAAGGCTCCTTCTTTAGCCCTTCCAGTATGAGTTTTAGGTTTATTCCCTTGGATAGCGCTATCTCGCTGGCCTTTTGGATGACGGGGCCGTCTGCCACCGGGTCCGAGAAGGGTATACCCAGCTCGACGATGGTGGCCCCTGCCTGGGACAGCCGCTTCAGAAGCCTGCCAGTGGTTTGCCAGTCTGGGTACCCCGCGGTGATGTAGGGGATTACGGCCTTCTTCCCCTCTGCCGCCAGGGCCTCGAAGGTTTGTAGAATCCTCATTGTAGCACTCCCTTTTCGACTATCTCTGTCATGTCTTTGTCCCCCCTCCCAGAGAGGCAGATTAGTACCAGGTCTTGCTCGTTCCACCGGTTTGCAAGGAGGCCTGCAATGGCGTGAGCGCTTTCCAGTGCGGGGATTATTCCCTCTGAGCTGGCGAGTAGCCTGAAGGCCTCAATGGCCTGCTGGGGGGATACGTGCAGGTACCTGCACCTTCTTGTCTCCTTGAAGAAGGCGTGTTCTGGCCCCACTCCAGGGTAGTCCAGGCCAGCGGCGATGGCGTCTGTGGGGGTGATCTGTCCCCATAGATCCTGCAGAAAGTAGCTCTTGAACCCGTGAAGCACTCCCACCTCTCCTCCTCCCGACAGGGTCTCTGCGCCCATGGCCTCTACCCCCAGAAGCTCGCAGGGGTCCTCCTTGAAGGCGGTGAACAGTCCCATGGCGTTGCTTCCACCGCCTACGCAGGCGATGCAGTGCGTGGGTAGACGGCTTTCCGCCTCGAGAAGCTGGTTCTTTGCCTCGTCACCGATCACCCTTTGAAAGTCCCTCACCATGGAGGGAAACGGATGTGGTCCCACCACGGATCCGATCACGTAGTGGGTGTTGTCAACGTTGGCCACCCAGTCCCTGAGGGCCTCGTTTATGGCGTCCTTCAGAGTGCGGCTTCCTGAGGTTACAGGGATAACGCGGGCCCCAAGCAGCTCCATGCGCACCACGTTTATGGCCTGGCGCCTCATGTCTTCCTCTCCCATGTACACCTCGCACTTCAGTCCCAGAAGGGCGGCTGCTGTTGCGGTTGCCACGCCGTGCTGGCCGGCTCCAGTTTCGGCAATCACCCTCTCTTTGCCAAGGCGCTTGGTTAGCAAGACCTGACCCAAAGTGTTGTTTATCTTGTGAGAGCCAGTGTGGCACAGGTCCTCTCTTTTTAGATAGACCTTGCACCCCACCGTCTCGCTGAGGTGGGAGGCGAAGAATAGTGGGGTAGGCCTTCCAACGAAGGTGACGAGTAGTTCTCTGAGCTCTCTCTGGAAGGAGGGGTCTTTTGCCACCTCGTTGTAGGCCTCCTCCAGCTCCGCCAGCGGAGAGAAGAGGGTCTCTGGCACGAACCTTCCTCCAAACTCTCCGAAGTACCCTGGTTTACAGTTCATTTGACCTCCTCCAGACCTCTGCCACGAATCTCCTTATCTCCATGTGGTCCTTTATCCCTGGCTCTATCTCCACCCCGCTGGAGACATCCACGCCCAGGGGTTTCACCCTCTTCACCGCCTCCTCGACGTTGGCGCTGTTCAAGCCCCCTGCCAGAATCACTGGGTACTCCCTGGCTATGGCGGCCACTGCGGTCCAGTCGCACACGGTTCCCGTTCCGCCCTTCAAGGTGGGATGCTTGGTGTCAACCAGGAAGGCACTCACGCTGTTGAGGTACCTTTTGCAGAACCGCTTCAGCTCCTCTATGTTCTTGGCGTGGTTGGTGGCCTTCTCTCCCCCCTCCACGTGGACGGCCTTTACCACTCCAAAGCCCCTCTCGAGAATGGATTCGCAGAACCGGGGCGACTCTTTGCCGTGTAACTGGGCCACGGTGAGCCTGCACTCCTTCAGGGTGTTGAGCACCTCTTCCAGTGGGGAGTCCACGAAGACCCCCACCTTGGCAATGAAGGGGGATAGCATACGGCTGATGCTCAGGGCCCTTTCCGGTGGGACGTATCTCGGGCTTTTGGGGTAGAAGACGAATCCAACGGCGTGGGCCCCCGTGTCCTGTACCGCCAAGGCGTCTTGCCACCGGCGGATCCCGCACACCTTAACTTGAATCATGCCACACCTCTCAGCTCCTCGAGAACCCTAACGGGGTTCTTGGCCCTTCCCAGAACCTCTCCTATCAGAAAGACCTGAACCCCGGTTTCCTGACTTATTCTAACGATGTCATCTCTTGTCCTTATCCCACTCTCGCACACCACGAGAAGATCTGGGGGTACCAGGGGTGCAAGGGTTAGGGTGGTCTCCAGACTCACCTCAAAGGTGGATAGGTTGCGGTTGTTTATCCCTATTATCCGGCAATTGCTCCTTATTGCCCATTCCAGCTCCTGGGCGGTGTGCACCTCTACCAAGGGTTCAAGGTTCAGCCTCTTGCACTCTTCCACCAGGGAAACCAGCTCCTCTTCTCCGAGTACCGCCGCGATCAGGAGGATTCCCTGGGCCCCTGCCATGGCTGCCAGGTGAAGCTGAACCGGATGCAGTACGAACTCCTTGCAGAGTACTGGCAGGCCGGTGCTCTCTGCTACCTCAATGAGGTCTTGCCACGAACCGTTGAAGGCCTCGTCCACCAGCACCGAGATGGCCGCTGCTCCCCCTTCCTCGTAGAGCCCTGCCTGCACCACAACGTCCATCTCCTGGTTTATCTCTCCAAGGGAGGGAGAGGCCTTCTTCGTCTCCGCGATTATTCGTGGCGGGGGACCTTTTGAGAGGGCGTCGAAGAAGGCGTTCTGGTGAATCGGCGGGCTCTCTTCCATTCCTGCGCTGAGCAGGGCCCTCACCTCCTCTCTCTTGCGCAGGAGGATCCTTTCGAGATGGGAATGGTGGTTCATGCCTCGCCCCTGAGCCGCTCCACTATTCCCATGGCCT
>CAZMTB010000040.1:0-8710 GCA_964569095.1 uncultured Aquificales bacterium | reverse complement strand
CTCACGCCTCACCCTTGCCCCCCATCCCCCGTTGCCGTAATCTGGAAGCGAAGTGAAGGCATACCACCCTTGGGAGGCAGAGATGGAGATATCCTCCTTCATCGTTATGGACATCCTGGAACGGGCCAAGGAACTGGAGGCAAAGGGCATAGACGTGGTGCACATGGAGGTGGGTGAACCCGACTTCCCCACCCCAGAGAGGGTGATTGAGGCGGGAAGAGATGCCCTCAGTAAGAAGATCACCTTCTACACCCAGAGCGTTGGAATTCCACAGCTCAAAGAGGAGATCTCGCGGTACTACCACGAGGTTTACGGGATAGAGGTCTCCCCCGACAGAATAGTGATCACTCCCGGCTCCTCCCCTGCCCTAATGGCCGCCCTGCGCGTGGCCCTGGAGAAGGGAGGGGTGTGCGGGCTGCCCGACCCGGGATACCCCTGCTACAAGAACATGGTGAACTTCTTCGGGGGACAGTGGAAGCCACTGAAAGTGTTTGCTGAACACGGTTTCAAGCTCCTCCCCAACCAGCTGGAGGGAATAGAGACGGTGGTGATAAACTCCCCCTCCAATCCCACGGGGGCGGTCTACTCGGAGAGGGAACTCAGCCTGCTGGTAGAGACCGCCGCCAGAAACGGGGTAACCATCATATCCGACGAGATCTACCACGGCATATCTTACGCGGACCATCACGTTCCCTCCGTGCTGGAGTTCACCGACGATGCCATAGTGATAAACGGGTTCTCCAAGTTCTTCCTGATGACCGGGTGGCGATTGGGATGGATGGTGGTTCCCAAAAGGATGGTGAGGCTCATGCAGTGCATCGCCCAGAACCTCTTCATCTGTCCCCCGGCGGTGGCCCAGCACGCCGCCCTCGCGTGCTTCACCCCCACGGTGATGGAAGAGCTCAGGGAGAAGGTGGCCACCTACCGCAAGCGCAGGGACTACCTGGTAGAGGCCCTGAACGGCATGGGAATCACCGTCAATCCCGTACCCCAAGGGGCGTTCTACATCTACGCCAAGGTGTCGGACTACACCCAGGACTCCTTCGGTTTCTGCAAGAGGGCCCTGGAGGAGGCCCACATTGGCATAACCCCCGGGGTGGACTTCGGCAGCAACGACACCAACCTCTACATCAGGCTCTCTTACGCCAACACCCTGGAACGCCTAAAGGAGGGAATGGAGCGTCTGAAAGCGTGGTTGCCTCGGGCCTGAAAAGCCCGCATCCACCTTGCCTCGTCCAGAGTGCTGGAGTAATAGGGGTGGCCATGACCAGAAAGAGGATCTTCATCGCAGGTGTTATCCAGGGTTCTTGCAAGGGGAAAGACATTCACAGCCAAGACTACAGGGGCAGGCTGAAGGCCTTGCTTCAGAAGGCCTTTCCAGACCACGAGGTCTACTGTCCCGTAGAGAACCACCCCAACTCCGTGGAGTATCCCCTGGAGGAGGTGATCTCCACCTTCACCTACCACGTGGAGCTGGTGAAGGAGTCTGACCTAGTGGTAGCCTACCTGCCCACGGCAAGCATGGGAACGGCGGTAGAGCTCTGGGAGGCCTACAAGAAGGGAGTGAAGGCCTGGGTTATCACCCCGATGAAGGAGAACTGGGTGGTGCGCATAACCGCAAGCGAGGTGTTCGAGAGCATAGAGGAGCTGGAAGGGTACCTGGAGGCCAGGCAGTGAAAGAGAGACAGGTGAAGGTGGTGGACCGCAGTCACATACGCAACTTCTCCATCATCGCGCACATAGACCACGGCAAGTCCACGCTGGCAGACAGGCTGCTCGAGCGCACGGGAGCGGTGCAAGGCTCTAAGATGAGAGAGCAGTACCTGGACAAGATGGAGCTGGAACGGGAACGGGGCATCACGATAAAGGCCCAGAGCGTAAGAATAAACTACCAGTACCATAACGAGCTTTACGTGTTGAACCTGATAGACACCCCGGGGCACGTGGACTTCACCTACGAGGTCTCGCGCAGCCTCGCCTCTTGCGAGGGGGCCTTGCTGGTAGTTGACGCGAGCCAAGGGGTAGAGGCCCAGACCATAGCCAACCTCTACTTGGCCCTGGAACACGACCTGGAGATCATCCCCGTGATCAACAAGATAGACCTGCCCAGCGCGGACGTGGATAGGGTGAGGGACGAGATAGAACAGGTTCTGGGCATAGATGCCCAAGACGCCATACTGGTTAGCGCCAAGACGGGAGTAGGGGTGGACCAGGTGCTCACAGCCATAGTGGAGAGGATACCGCCCCCCAAGGGAGACCCGGAAGCCCCGCTGAAGGCGCTGATCTTCGACTCGTGGTTCGACAACTACCGTGGAGTGGTGACCACGGTAAGGGTGATGGACGGTAGGGTCACCTCGGGAGACGAGATACTCCTGATGTCAACGAAGAAGCGCTTTCTCGTGGAAGAAGTGGGCGTGTTTGCCCCCGAGATGGCGAGGGTGGAAAGCCTCTCTGCAGGAGAGGTGGGATACCTGATTGCAGGAATCAAGCAGGTGCGGGACACCCAGGTGGGAGACACCATCACCCTTGCAAACAACCCCACCAGAGAGCCCTTCCCCGGCTTCACCAAGATGAAACCCATGGTGTTTGCAGGGCTCTACCCGGTAGAGGCGGCAGACTACGAGCTTCTAAAGGACGCCCTGGAGAAACTGAGCCTCAACGACGCCTCCTTCTCCTTCGAGCCCGAGACCTCGGCGGCCCTGGGATTCGGCTTCAGGTGCGGGTTTCTCGGAATGCTCCACATGGAGATAGTACAGGAACGCCTGGAACGCGAGTTCGAGATAAAGCTGATAATCACCTCCCCCACGGTCATCTACAGGGTGAAGAAGACCGACGGCACCGTGCTCTACATCGACAACCCCACGGATATGCCCCTCCCTCAAGAGATAGAGACCATCGAGGAGCCCATGGTGAAGGTTACGGTGATCACCCCCGCGGAGTTCGTAGGGCCCCTCATGGGACTCTTCACCGAGAGACGGGGAATACAAGAGGGAATGGAGTACATAGACACCACCAGGGTCATGCTCACCTACAGGCTTCCCCTCTCAGAGATCCTGGTGGAGTTCTACGACAAGCTGAAGTCCCTCAGTAGGGGATACGCCTCCATGGACTACGAGTTTGCAGGGTACCACCCGGCCAACATGGTGAAGCTGGACATCCTGCTAAACGGCCAGCCGGTTGACGCCCTGTCGGTGATCGTACACAGGGACCACGCAGAGAGAAGGGGAAGAGAACTCGCAAAGAGGCTGAAAAACCTGATACCCCGCCAGCTATTCGAGGTGGCAATCCAGGCCGCAATAGGAAGGAAGATAATCGCCCGCGAGACGGTGAAGCCCCTGCGCAAGAACGTGACCGCAAAGTGCTACGGCGGAGACATCACCCGCAAGCGCAAGTTGCTTGAGAAGCAGAAGAAGGGCAAAAAGCGCATGAAACAGATTGGCAGGGTGGAGGTGCCCCAAGAGGCGTTTCTCTCGATACTGAAGGAGGAGAGATGAGTTCACCAAAAGAGGTGCAAGAAGCAGCGTCCTTCAAAGAGGTCTTCTTAGACTACGCAAAGTCCATAGTTATTGCCCTGATCATAGCCCTGGTGGTGAGAACCTTCATCGTTCAGGCCTTCCGCATTCCCTCAGGCTCCATGATTCCCACCCTGCTGGTGGGAGATCACATTCTGGTCAACAAGTTTATATACCACTTCAAGGATCCCCAGCACGGAGACGTGGTGGTCTTCAAGTTTCCGCTGGATCCCAAGAAGGACTACATCAAGCGAATAATAGGAACACCAGGAGACAGAATAGAGATTCGCGACAAGGTGGTCTACCGCAACGGCAAGCCCCTGAAAGAGCCCTACGCCATACACGAGGACAACCGCACCCTTCCCGCCGCATTCCAGCCCCGGGACAACTTTGGTCCCGTGGTGGTACCTCCCAACAGCTACTTCATGATGGGCGACAACCGGGACAGTAGCTACGACAGCAGGTTCTGGGGATTCGTAAGGAGAAAGGCACTGATAGGCAAGGCCTTCATCATCTACTTCTCGTGGAATCCCCACGGAAAGAATCCCCTGAAGTGGGTGCGGTGGAGCCGCATTGGCAGGAGGGTTCGTTAGCTTGAACCTGCAGGGCAAGAGAATAGTGATAACCCGCAGCGCCGACCAGGCCTTGGAAACCGTGGAGCTGGTGAAAAAGGCAGGGGGAGTGCCGGTTCTCTTCCCCACGATAGAGATCGTGGCCCCGGAGAGCTGGGATCCTGTTGACAAGGCGATAGCCAGACTCCACTCCTACCACTGGGTGATATTCACCAGCGTAAACGGGGTTAGGTTCTTCACCTCGCGCATGAAAGAGCTGGAGGTGCCCCTGGAAGAACTGGGACGGAAGAGGCTCTGTTCCATCGGTCCCGCCACCGGGAAGGCCTTGAACAACCTGGGGCTGAAGGTGGATGTGGTTCCAGAGAGGTTCGTTGCGGAGTCCGTCTTGGAAGCCCTCAAGAGCCAAGGTGATCTCAATGGCCTGAGAATACTGTTGCCAAGGGCAGAGGTGGCAAGAGAGACCCTTCCCATAGGATTGAGGGAAGCAGGGGCAGAGGTGGACGTGGTGGCGGTCTATCGCACCGTCAGGGCATCGCCCTCCGACGAGCTGAAGAGAGAGGTGCTGAACTCAGAGGTTCTCACCTTCACCAGCCCCTCCACCTTGACGAACTTCGTGGAGATAATGGGAGAACAGGCAGAAGAGGCCTTCAAGAACAAGGTGGTGGCCTGCATAGGTCCGGTCACCGAGAAGAGGGCAAGGGAACTGGGCGTACCCATCCACCTGGTAGCGGAGGAGTACACCACCGAGGGTCTGCTCAAGGCAGTGAGCCAGGCCCTCTAACCGGAAAAGATGCTGCCCTTCAAGGTAGCGGGAGAGGCTAAAGCTCTATCTCTCCCTTCTTAACCTTGCTGATGATAACGTTCATCTGATCTTTCAGCTGCAGCTTTCTGCGCTTTATGGTTTTAACCTCTACCTCCTCGTCGGGGGCAAAGTACTTCTTGGATGAGTATATCTCTTCCAGCTGCTCCTCCAGCTTCGCGTGCTCCTCCTTGAGCTTTCTGAACTCCTCGTGCTTCTCCATCAACGCTTCTACTATCCTCTTCTCCTCCTCGGTCATGGCCAACTCTTCTCCTTTCATCCGTCAAAGTCCGGTATTCTCTTCTCCATAACCACGGCGGTCTCCCCGTCTGAGTACATGCGGGGACGCCTGCCAACCTCCCTGAACCCAGCCGAAGAATAGAGGCCAATGGCAACGGCATTACTCTCCCTCACCTCCAGAAGAACCCTGGTCACACCCCTGGATATCCCCTGGTCCAGCACCCATTGGAGCAACAACCTGCCAAGGCCCATACCCCTGAAGTCGGGATGCACCACAACGTTGCTCAGATAGGCCTCATCACCTGCTACCTGAAGCACGGCGTAACCCACTGCCTCTCCCCCTACAACCACCACCCCAAACACCGACGAGGGCGTGAGAAACTCCTTGGTAAGCGATGCCACTCCCCATCCCCTCTCCACGCCGGGAATGGAGGCAAGCAGAGGAAGGTCTTTAGTCTCAACCTCCCTCACCTCTGCTACGGCCACCCTGCTCATACCACCCTTATCCCCCTGCTGGCCTCCGCGTCGGAGAGGCGCACGTACAAAGGAACAACCCCCGCCAGATCCTTCGGCTCAACCCCCTCGACGCTCCTCGCCCAGGCAAACCTGGCAACCGCCGCGGCCGTGGGCATGGGCAGGTCCATCCCCTTCACCCCCGCAGCGGAGAGTCCCGGTCCCACAAATAGAACCTTTCCCTCCATCCTGCAGAGCTGATCCTTTGAGAGTAGCATGACATCGGTTACAGGCTCCAACTCACCATTCATCCACCTGTAGATGGCCGCGTAGAACTCTCCCCTCCGTGCGTCCAGGACGGGACAGAGGAGGCTATCCGAGGTAACACAGAGGGCAATAGACTCGAGAGAGGTCAAGGTGTAGAGGGGCAGATCCATAGAGAAGGCAAGTCCCTTCGCAACCGAGAGCGCAACCCTCAGCCCGGTAAACACCCCTGGCCCCAAGGTGACGCCAACACCCCCCAGCTGATCAACGGTGGCATTCAGCGACGAGAGGAGTCTCTCTATCCAATAAACGGGCTGAAAGGGATGCTCCCTGCTTCCCTCCACGCAGACCGAGCCCAACACCTTGGTTCCGTCGAAAAGGGCAACACTCCCCCAGGGAGAGGAACAGTCGAGCCCCAAGAATAGCCGTCTCCTCTCAGGCATGCTCTCCTCATACACCTCCACCCCTCTGATTGTCAAATCACAGGCGAGTGATGAAGTGAAGATAGTCGCCTACATTCACATACACTTGACCGTGGCTTGACATCGTGGGAATAAGAAGGATTCGAAGATTTTTTGATAAAACTAAACATCTTTTCTTGACGCCAAACACAATCCCTGGTAAAAACAGGGCACATTGGTTTTGAGGATAGGAGGGAGGCATGACCTCACAGAAAGACCGGAAGACCCTCATCGAGGCACTAAACATCGGCGGAGAGATAAGGAAGATAAGAAAAGAGAAGGGATACACCCTTAAAGAACTTGCACAAAAAACGGGCTTCTCCACCGCGTTGCTCTCTCAAATAGAGAACAACGTGGTATCCCCCCCCATATCCACCTTGTGGATCATAGCCAACGCCTTGGAGATTCGCCTTGCACACTTCTTCCAGCAGACCCCCATAAACAGGGAAGACTACTTCATCGTCCGCAAAGGGAAGGGGCGATTCATGACCCGAAAAGAGTCCCAGATGGTGCTAACCTACGAGTCCCTGGGATTCGGCAAGGACGACAGGATGATGGAACCCTTCATCATCCACTTCAAGGGTGAAGAAGACAGGGAAGGGCAAGAGCCCATGAGCCACACGGGAGAGGAGTTCCTCTACGTGCTCAGCGGCAAGGTATACATGGAGTACGGAGACCAGCACTTCGTTCTGGAACCGGGAGACTCGATACTATTCGAGTCGGTGGTTCCCCACAAGCTTTACGGGGACGAAGGCAGCACAGCCCTGGTGGTCATCTACCGGGGCAGAAGAGAGAGCGGCAAAGAAACTTCAAAGGAGGCAGATTGATGAGTGACGAGGTCGTTATCCTCAGCGCAGTTAGAACCCCTATTGGAAGGTTCCAGGGAGGCTTAAGCTCCATACCAGCAACAAAGCTGGGAGCAATAGCCGTGAAAGAGGCCGTGGCAAGGTCGGGAATAGAACCCGGAGAGTTCGGTGAGTGCATAATGGGACAGGTGCTGCAGGGAGGGGTAGGACAGGCCCCTGCCCGCCAGGCCATGAGGTACGCGGGGATTCCCGACCATGTGAATGCTCTCACAGTGAACAAGGTCTGCGGTTCCGGTTTGAAGGCAATAACCGTAGGAGCAAACTCCATCAAGCTTGGAGAGACCGACTTCATCATCGCAGGTGGAATGGAGAGCATGAGCCTCTGTCCCTACTTCCTCCCGAAGGCCCGCACGGGATACCGCATGGGAGACGGCAAGATCGTCGACATGATGGTCTTCGACGGCCTCTGGGATCCCTACGAGGACTTCCACATGCTCATGACGGGAGAGCTCATTGCCGAGAAGTACGACGTCTCAAGGGAAGAGATGGACGCCTTCGCTCTGGAGAGCAACCGAAGGGCCATAGAGGCTACCAGGAAGGGCTTCTTCAAGAACGAGATCATACCCGTCGAGGTACCCCAGCGAAAGGGCGATCCCATAGTGATAGAGGCAGACGAGGGACCCAAGGAGACCACCATGGAGAAGCTGGCCAAGCTGAGGCCAGCCATCAAGAAAGACGGCAGGGTGACTGCAGGCAACGCCTCACAGATAAGCGACGGTGCCGCAGCAGTGGTTATCGCCTCTGCCAAGGCCGCAGAGAAGAAGGGGCTTAACCCCTTGGCCAAAATAGTGGCCTACAACTACTGGCACGTAGAGCCCAAGTGGGTGATGGAGGCCCCCATTCCGGGAGTGAAGGCCCTTCTGGAGAAGACAGGGCTTACCGTGGACGACATAGACCTGGTGGAGCACAACGAGGCATTTGCAGCGGCGTCCTGCGCGGTTAAGAAGGCCCTCAACATCCCCCACGAGAAGTTCAACGTCAACGGTGGAGCCGTATCCCTGGGTCATCCCATAGGGGCCAGTGGCTGCCGTATCCTGGTCACTCTCATCCACGAGCTTAGAAGGCGCGGCCTCAAGAGGGGACTGGCCACCATCTGCCTGGGAGGCGGCGGTGCCGTTAGCATGATCGTAGAAACCGTGTAGTCAGAACGAGGAGGTGGGAAGATGAAACTGGAGGAGATCAAGAAGATAGGCGTGGTAGGAGCAGGCACCATGGGCAACGGGATTGCCCAGGTGTGCGCCATGGCGGGATACCAGGTGGTGATGAGGGACATCTCCATGGAGTTCGCCCAGAAGGGGTTGAACACCATCAGCAAGAACCTGGACAGGCTGGTCAAGAAGGAGAAGCTGACCGTCCAGGGAAAAGAGGAGATCCTCAACCGGATCCAGCTAACCGAGAAACTGGAAGACCTGAAAGACGTTGACTTCGTGGTAGAGGCCGCCACGGAGAACGTTGGCATCAAGGAAGAGATATTCAAAGAGCTCGACAACCTCATGGCACCAGAGGTTATCCTTGCCAGCAACACCTCCTCCATCTCCATCAC
>CAZMTB010000039.1:0-10916 GCA_964569095.1 uncultured Aquificales bacterium | reverse complement strand
TCATGGGCACCAGCGAGAGGCAGAGCTTCACCTTCAATCCCGCTCCGTGAGACCGTGAAGCGTAAGGCGTAAAGCGTAAGAAGGAAAGTGATGTGGCTTGAAAGGGCTGCTTCTTTTAATGGTGTCAAACGGCAAGGGAAGAGGCTCTACCGGGGTTTTCCTACCGCTCCCATGTAGAGCACCGTCTCTTGAAGACCATCCACGCCAAGCAACTGGTTCACCTCGTCGTCGAAGAAGGCCCCAATGGTGCAGCAGCCCAGATCCATGGCCGTCGCTGCAAGGTAGAGGTTCTGGCCTGCGTGGCCCGCGTCAAGGTAGAGGTATCGATAGCCTCTTTCCCCGTACTTAACCCTGCAGCGGTCTATTATTGCCGTCCAGATCAGGGTCACCGCTGATGTGGCCACCATCTCCTGCCCAAGGGCCGCCTTGGCCAGGGCTGGGGAGTGGTTTCCCTCCTTTACCAGCTCCAGCGAGAAGGAGGGAACGTGGAGGTGATAGATGCCCTGCTTCAATCCGTCTACACGGTTTGCCATGAGGTAAGTCTCCAGGGGATATAGCCCGCCAGCAGAGGGCACCGTGCGCAGCAGGAACCCCCACTCCTTCTTGCGCACTCCCGCAACCGCCCAGAGAAGCCTCGCCAGCTGTCTGGTACTCAAGGGGTGGGGCGAAAAGTCGCGAACAGACTCCCGGCTCTCCACTACACGCCAGATCCCGGGTCCTTCTTCGGGAGGAGGGGAAGGGAGCCTCACTTTTGGGGCGTCTGGATGTGACTTGAATCTCTCGGGGTGAGAAAGGAGCCTTGAGTGAGGCAACTCGAGCCTTCTGTCGTACTTCGTCTCCCTTTGGAACCGTTCTCCAATGGTCTCCATCTCTCTTCTTCAACCCCTGGCCTTTCTTAGTCTACGCCGCAACGCTTGGTTAGCCAGCGTCAGTGAGCCTCTTCCCAATTATCGCCCGTTCCCAGATCAACCTGAAGGGGTACTCTCAGCTGGTAAACCCCTTCCATGGCAGACTTCACCAACTCTTTCACCTTCTCAACCTCTTGGTCAGGGGCCTCCACCAATAGCTCGTCATGGACCTGCAGTATCATCTTTGAGGCTAAACCACCTTCCCTGAGACGCTCGTCCACCTCGATCATGGCCAACTTAATGATGTCTGCTGCGCTGCCCTGTATAGGGGTGTTTATTGCGAGGCGTTCTCCCAGCTCTCTTACGTTCCTGTTCCGGCTCGATATTTCGGGGATGAACCTTCGCCTTCCTAAGATGGTGTGTACGGTCTCTGTCTCCCTCGCCTTGCTTATCGTATCGTCTATGAACCTCTTCACCCCGGGGTAGCGCGAGAAGTAGAGCTCGATGTAGCTCTTTGCCTCCTCCACCTCTATCCCCAGATCCTGGCTGAGACCGTAGGGGCTCATTCCGTAGATGATACCGAAGTTCACGGTCTTGGCCCTGCGGCGCATCTCCGGTGTGACCTCTTCCAGGGAGACTCCAAATATCTCCGCGGCGGTCTGCTGGTGTATGTCCCTGTTTTCGAGAAAGGCCTCTATCAGCTTCTCGTCTCCTGAGAGGTGGGCCAGTATGCGTAGCTCGATTTGGGAGTAGTCTGCAGAGATGAGTCTGCATCCCTTTGGGGCCACGAACGCCTTCCTTATCTCCCGTCCCCATTGAGTGCGCACTGGTATGTTTTGGAGGTTTGGATCGCTGCTCGACAGCCTTCCCGTGGCGGTGACCGCCTGGTTGAAGGAGGTGTGGATGCGGCCCGTTCTGGGGTTTATCATTTTGGGGAGGTTGAGAACGTAGGTTGAGTGTAGCTTGGCGAGCTGGCGATACTCGAGCACCAGCTTAGGAAGGGGATGCTCCAATGCCAGCTTCTCGAGCACCTCCACGCCGGTGGAGAACCCCCCCTTCTTGGTCTTCTTCACGGGTTTCAACTTCAGCTTCTGGAAGAGAATCTTCGCCAGCTGCTGGGTTGAGTTGATGTTGAACTCCTCTCCTGCCAGGTGAAAGATGTCTTTCTTCAGGTTATCCATCAGCCTCTCCATCTCCTTTGAGAGAAGGGAGAGGCGTTTCTGGTCCACGAGAACCCCTGCCAGCTCCATCCGGGCCAACACGGGGACCAAGGGTATCTCGAGCTCTCTCAGCAGGTTGGTTAGCCCTTCCTCTTCCACCTTGGGCTCCAAAAGGTGCTTGAGCCTGAGGGTGATGTCTGCGTCCTCGCAGGCGTAGTTGCAGGCAGTCTTCAAGTCTACCTCTGAGAAGGGTATCTCCTTCTTTCCCTTCCTGGTCACCTCCTTGTAGGTGGTGGTTTGATGGCCCAGGTACTCCATGGCGAGGGAGTCGAGACCGTGGGAGCGGCTGGAGGGGTTCAAGAGGTAAGAGGCCAGCATGGTGTCAAATAGGGGGCCTTTAACCTCCAGTCCATGCTTGATGAGTATGGCGTACTCGTACTTGCTGTTCTGGGCTATCTTTTCCTTCTTCTCGTCCTCCAGGAATTCCCTCATCAGCTCCAGCACCTGCTCCAGCGAGAGGCATGTGGCTTCCCGGTGTTCTCCCACTGGGATGTACCAGGCCTTCCTCTCCTGGCACGCCACGGCGAGTCCCACCACCTCGGCGTCCACGGGGGCCAGTGATGTGGTCTCGAAGTCAAAGGAGACCTCCTCCGCCTGAGAGATGGCCCTTCTCACTTCCTCGAGCTCCTGTGGGGTTCTCACCAGCTTGTAGTTGGTCTCTTCTTCTGTCTTCTTCCCTCCCATTTCCCGGACGAGGGACCCGAATCCCAGTTCCCTGAAGAGCTGCAAGAGCCTTTCGGTATCCGGTTCTCTTCTCCGGAGATCCTCCAAGGATACGGGCACTGGCAGGTCGCAGCGTATGGTCACCAGTTGCCGACTCAGGTCGGCCATCTCCCTGTTCTCTTCCAGCTTCTTTCGTATGGAGGGGGAGAGGTCTTCCAGGTGGCGGTAGAGGTTCTCTATTGTGCGGTACTGCTTGAGCAGCTTAGTGGCTGTCTTGGGACCTATGCCCTTCACCCCCGGCACGTTGTCTATGGAGTCCCCTGCGAGGCCTTGAAACTCGGGTATCAGCTCGGGGGGTATGCCAAAGCGCTCTTCCACCTTCTCCGGGGTGTAGAGTACCTCCTTCATGGGATCCAGAACCAGGATAACCCGGTCCCTCACGAGCTGTAGCATGTCCTTGTCACTGGCCACTATCACCACCTGGTAACCCTCCCCGGCGGCGGTGTGGGCCAGAGATCCGATGATGTCGTCCGCTTCGTAGTTCTCCATCTCGAGAAGGGGGATACCCATGGCCCTCACTATCTCTCGAACGTAGGGTATCTGGACCGCCAGGTCTTCGGGCATGGAGGGTCTCTGGGCCTTGTAGCGCTCGAACAGCTTTGTCCTGAAGGTCTCTCTGCTCACGTCGAAGGCCACTGCCACCCCCCAGGGATCGTGCTCGTTGAGGATGCGATTGAGCATCTTGGTGAACCCGTAGGCAACGTTGGTGGGGATGCCCTTGGAACTGGTGAGGTAGGGGAGGGCGTAGAAGGCCCTGTAGAGGTAGGAGGAGCCGTCTATCAGGTAGATGCTCCTCCTACCTTCCTCTTGGCCTCGGGGCGTGGGCTCGTTCTGCTCGTTCAAGCTTTTCTGCTTAGTGTACGGGATGGCTCACCGCGTTGGGCGTGGGCTGTGAACTTCCCCTGTAGTGGCCCTCTTCGGCGCTGTCGGTGGAACTGGGGCCGTTGGAGGTAGAGAGCTTGGTGCCCGTGCGGATGGTGATAGTGGAAGAGAAATCTCCCACGTGGAGGGTGAGCTGGCAGGTGCGATCGGGCGCGTCGTAGTTGAGGAAGGAGTCCTGATCGTGCTGGAAGAAGGAGACCATCTTCCACCCGTACTCGGGCATCTTGCTGCGGTAGAAGTCTACCAGCTGTGACATGGTGGCCTTTCCGCTGAAGACCAGCACCCCCGCCTTCACCTCGGTGGACTCGTAGACGAAGCTCTTGTCTTCCTGGTAGGAGAACCCAGGATAGATGGGAATGCCGTTTATGAGTTCCACTATCTTCTGGGGGGGTTTAACTGGCTGGCTCTGAGTGGGTTGACGAGTGGTGGTGCACGCCACCAATCCCAATACCACACCTGCGATCACCATTGCTTTTGCTATCTGCTTTCTCATACGCTTCTCCTCCTTTATCTTGGGTTCTGCTCTACCTCATACACCAGATCTTGGGGAGTGGGCAAGGTGGTGTGGTTAAACTTCTGGAGTACTTTTGGGGTTCACTCCTCTTCCCAGGGGAACTTTTCCCCTTCTGCCCTGTACTCTGCGAGCTTGTTGCGAAGTGTTCTGGTGGTTATGCCCAGAAGCTCGGCGGCCTTGGTACGGTTTCCCTTCACCTCTTCCAGGGTCTTCAGGATAAGGGCCTTCTCCATTTCCCTCACGGTCATTCCCGCGGTTATTCCCTGGGCTCCTTTGTTGCTTTCCTTTCCTCTGCGTCCCTTCAAAAAGATGTCGTTGGGATCCAATAGGGGCTTCTCGTCTGCGATCACCACTGCCCTCTCCACAACGTTCTCAAGCTCGCGCACGTTGCCTGGCCAGTGGTACGATGTGAGAACCTCCATGGCCTCTTCTGTGAATCCCTCGAAGTGGCGGTCGTTTTCCGCTGAGTACTTCTCCAGAAAGAACAGTGCTAGTAAGGGTATGTCTTCCCTCCTCTCCCTGAGGGGCGGAAGGGTGATGGGAATCACGTTCAACCGGTAGTAGAGATCCTCCCTGAAGTCTCCCTTCTCAACCATCTCCTCGAGGTCACGGTTGGTGGTGGCGATTATGCGAACGTCCAGCTTCACCGGACCCTTTCCGCCTATGCGCTCCACCTCTTCCTCCTGGATCACCCTGAGCAGCTTTGCCTGGAGAACGGGGCTCATCTCGCTTATCTCGTCCAGCAGTATGGTGCCGTTCTGGGCGAGCTCGAACTTCCCGGGTTTTCTTGCAACCGCCCCTGTGAAGGCGCCCTTCTCGTAACCAAACAGCTCGCTCTCCAGCAGCGTGTCCGGTATTGCGGCACAGTTGACCGCCACAAAGGGTCCCTTTTTACGGGGGCTGAGCTGATGGATGAAACGGGCCACTACCTCTTTGCCCGTTCCGCTCTCGCCGGTGATGAGCACGGTGCTCTTCGAGGCTGCCACCCTCTCTGCGAGGCGCTTCACCTTTGAGATGGCGGGGCTCTCTCCGAGAAAGTTAACTCCTTTGGGACCCTCTTTTGGAGCGGGGGATCTCCCCTTCTTGGCCCCCAGGTACCTTATTGCCCTGCTCACCGCCTCTTCCAACACGTCCATTGAGAAGGGCTTGAGGATGAAGTCGAAGGCCCCCTCCCGCATGGCCTCTACCGCTATGGGCACGGTTCCGTAGGCGGTTATGAAGATCACGGGGGCGCTGGTTAGCTCCTTGGCCCTTTTGTAGAAGGTGAGGCCATCCATCTTGGGCATCTTCAGGTCGGAGATGATCACGTCGGGGGAGTGGGCCTTCACCATCTCGAGCCCCTCCTCGCCGTCGCCCGCCAGAAGCACCTCTCTCACGAGACCCCGGCTCAGCACCTCGTTGAGTGCCTCTCTCATGTGGGGATCGTCTTCTACCACCAGGAGCCTTACACTGTTGCCCATGGGCCTTCTCTTACTTTAACGGCTGGGGACTTGTCCACCGCTGATGGGGTTTTGAGCCTGCCCCACTCGGATCGGCTCTGTAAGGAGAAGGGGGAGGCAAGGGCCGCCTCCCCTTTGAATCTCAAGAGTTGAGGATCTCTAAGGCCTCTTCCACGGTGGCGTTGTTGTGTACGATGGCGCTGGCGGCCCTCACGAGGCGCTGGGGACGGGGATGCTGAAACACGTTTCTGCCCATGGAGATGCCTGCCGCCCCTGCGTCCATGGCTCCCCTTATCATCTCTAAGGTCTGGCGGTCTTCCACCTTGGAGCCTCCGGCTATCACAACGGGTATGGGGCATCCCTCCACCACCCTTGAGAAGCTTTCAGGGTCTCCCGTGTAGGGAACCTTCACTATGTCTGCCCCCAGCTCCGCTGCCACCCTGGCCGCCAGCTTCACGCACTCCACGTCCTTCTCGTGCTCCACCTTTGCTCCCCTGGGATACATCATGGCCAGCAGCGGCATGCCCCACTCCATGCACTCCACTGCCACCATCCCCAGGTCTCTCAGCATGTCTGACTCGTTCTCTGCACCCACGTTGATGTGCACCGACACCCCGTCTGCCCCCATCTTGAGGGCGTTCTGCACGGTGTTCACCAGGACCTTGTTGTTTGGATCGGGGCTGAGGTTGGTGCTGGCAGATAGGTGGAGAATCAGCCCTATGTCTTTCCCGTACTTCCTGTGGCCGTGGAGGGGAAGTCCCAGGTGCCCGACCACGGCGTTCGCGCCTCCCTCTGCCACCTTGTCAACGGTCTCCCCCATGTTGATCAGGCCGGGAATGGGACCAACGCTCACCCCGTGGTCCATGGGGACGATGACCGTCTTCTTGGTGTTTCGGTCCAGGATCCTCTCTATTCTGATACCCTTGCCGAACAGCATGGTTTGCTCCTCCTTGGTCTCTCCTTTTTTGGCTGGCAAGGATACTCCCGAGGGATTTAGAAGGCAAACGGTGGGCTGGGCAGCAACTCCCCCTGTAAAGGATCGGTGTTCTCTTGCTTTCACACTTGGCAGCGTAGACTCAGTACCAGTCAACCCACCAGAGGTAGTAGCGACTCCAGTCTTGGCTGCCGGCAGGGACCACCGCCACCAGGAAGTAGAGCTCCCAGTCGAGGGGGATCTGCTCGGCAGGGAATCCAGGGTAGAGAAGGTCTTTCACCACCACGGGACCAGTGGTCTTCTCCGCGTACTTGAAGAGCACCGGAGAGGAGGAGTTGTAGGTGTGCCACGCCCCTCCCTGGTCTGCCGTGATGAAGAACAATGCATCGCCCGTGCTCCAGGATAGCCCTTCAATGGCCACGTAGACGTCCACCGCCTCCTCGAAACGGGGAACCTCCACGAGGAGGTGCATGGTGGTGTAGCTGTCTTTGCCGAGGGAAAGGGGCACCGTGGTTGCAGGATCGTTGCCTATCCTGGGTTCCTCTGGCAGTCCCTCGAGGCATAGGCTATAAACCCTTGGTCCCTGGGGAGACGGTAGGGGCAGGTTCTTCAGGGGCACCAGGAACCTGGGTGAGGCTGCTCCTTTGCTGCTCTCTATCCTCAGGTAGCTGGCGCTCTTCTCGGGCGCCTTCACCACCACCTCCCCAGGACTCCAGCTGATCAGCTCTCCTCTGAGCCTCCTCGTGCCGTCGCTGGTTTCGAACCAGACGGTGCCCGGGTCCTCACCGAAGTTTATGCCCTTCACCGTTAGGTTCTCTCCCACCGAGGCGTAGTCTGGGGATACGCCTGTGACCAAGGGAGCCGGTTCCGAGGAGAAGGCACCTTGCAGGTTGAGCATCCCACCCGATGAGGTGATCCAGGAGAACCTCTCGTCCTTCGTGATCCCAGAGAGCAGTCTGGCCACTAAAGAGTCTCTCGATTCGTCGGGGTATTCTGCCGCAAGCAAGGCGAGGGCACCCGTGACCACCGGGGCCGCCATGGAGGTTCCGCTTAGGGTCTTGTAGCTCTCTCCCGCGTACTCTCCGCAGTTCACCCCGATGTCGTCTATGTAGACCCCGTCGTAGTGTATGGTCTCGTCGGTCACCATCTTGAACCTGATCCTAAGGGTACGGGACTTCTGGGGAATGTAGAAGGCGTATCGATTCCACGAAAGGGTGGTACCAGTAAGGGCCCCAATGGTGATCCAGTTGAGGTTGTCGGTGGAGATCTGAACCAGGAGGTAGTCGTAGCCGTTCTCGAGGCTGGTCTTGGCCCAGAAGCCCACTGCACAGGTTCCCGGAGCCTTGGAGAGGTCGAGTTGGGGAGAGACGATGTAGTAGCGGGAGTTGTCCTCGTAGTCGCCTCCTGGGCTGTCGCTCCATGCCATTCCCCCGTCGTGGGAGCTTTCCGAGGTCACCTGCCAGGTTCCCGTCCTGTCCCACTCGCTCCAGTTGCTGTTGCAGGGGTCGTAGAAAAGGTCTGCCGGGGTGGGGGAGTAGTTGACCCCGGCGTAGGTGCTCACCACCTGCTCCCCGGGTGCGGCGAGATCCACCGTTCCCGGCCCGGTGTTGGAGAAGTAGGAGAGGTTATGGTCCTTTCCGAAAGAGGCCACCGAGACCACGCCGGGTATCTGGTATGCGGCGGGGTACATGGGCACCGCGTCGTCGTTGTTGGCCTCGTTTCCTGCAGCTGCCACGAAGGCAATACCGCTGGAGGTGACCCGTTCTATCGCCGCCTTGAGAAGGGGGTCGTCCCCGTAGCCTCCCCAGGAGGCGTTTATGGCTACTATGTTCACCCCCCTTTTCTTCAGGGAGACGGCGTAGTCCAGGCAGGTGATGGCATCGGAATCGGAGCCGTATCCCGTGGCGTCTATGAACCGGCAGCTTATCAGCGAGACCTTCCAGCTAACCCCCGCCGTTCCTATGCCGTTGTTTCCCACTGCGCCAATGGTGCCTGCCACGTGGGTGCCGTGTCCCTCTCCATCGAAGACCATGCCAGTTCCACCTATGGCGTCTATGCCGTGGGTGTCGTCCACATAGCCGTTCTTGTCGTCGTCGTAGCCGTTGGGGGGGTCTTCGGGATTGTTCCAGAGGTTCCCCGCTATGTCCTGGTGGGTTGGGTCTATTCCCGAGTCCAGTACCATCACCACCACGTCCCTCGACCCCGTGGTGGAGTCCCAGGCAGAGGGGGCTCCAATCTGGGCGTAGTACCACTGTTGTGGATACTTGGGGTCGTTTGGAACCTCCAGCGCCCTCCTGCGGTAGTTCAACGAGACCATGGCCACCCTGGGGTCTCTCCCCATCTCTTCCAGTAGCTCCTCGCTGGTGAGCTCCTCGCTTCTCACCACCGCCACCTCTCCCTGGGAGTCCGGGAAGAGGTGAGAGAACCTTCTCTTGACCCACCACTTCGCCTTGGTGGGTTTTCCCCTCTCGAGGCTTTTGGCCGTAACTGCTCCGGGCTTGAACCTAACCAGCACCTCTCCTCCCTCCGCCGCGCAGGGTAGGGTGGTGGCTAGAAATAACGCCATGATTATCAGTATGCTTGCGGGTGACTTAAAGTTGAACTTCAAGTGTCTGCCCATCTATCCTCCGTTCGTCTAACGCGGTTTGAGTCCTTTTCGTCCCGCGTTGCCAATGGTGAGGAGCCATGGTAAAACTTAGCTTAGAACAGTTCAACACTCAAAAGTGCTAGGGAGGAGCCAGAATGGCTTTGTCACAAGAGAAGGAGAAGGCGATTCAAGGGGCCATATCCCAGATCGAGAGGGAGTTCGGGAAGGGCTCCATCATGGTGCTGGGTAGCGACAAGAGCGTGATGGAGGTCTCCTCTATTCCCACTGGTGCGATAAACCTGGACGCTGCCCTGGGTATAGGTGGCATACCAAGGGGAAGGATAACCGAGATCTACGGCAACGAGGCCTCTGGGAAGACCACTCTGGCCTTGCACGTGGTGGCCGAGGCCCAGAGGGAGGGAGGGGTGGCTGCCTTCATCGATGCCGAGCATGCCCTCGACCCGGTCTATGCCCGTAGCCTGGGAGTGGACACCGACAACCTGCTGGTATCCCAGCCCGACACAGGTGAGCAGGCCCTGGAGATAGCAGAGACCCTCGTAAGGAGCGGCGCCGTTGACGTGATAGTTGTAGACTCAGTTGCCGCCCTGGTTCCCAAGGCAGAGATAGAGGGAGAGATGGGAGACAGCCACGTGGGACTACAGGCAAGGTTGATGTCCCAGGCGTTGAGGAAGCTGACGGGAGTGGTTAGCAAGTCTCGTACGGCGTTGATCTTCATAAACCAGGTGAGATCCAAGATAGGGGGATTTGGCTATGGTGCCGCTGCAGCCGAGACCACGACAGGTGGAATGGCCCTCAAGTTCTACTCGTCCGTGAGGATAGACGTGAGGAGGATAGGCACCTTGAAGGCCCGCGGTGACGAACCAATAGGGATAAGGGCCAGGGCAAAGGTGGTGAAGAACAAGCTGGCTCCTCCCTTCAGGTCGGCCGAGTTCGACATCATGTACGGGGAGGGGATCTCGAAAGAGGGTTGCGTTCTGGACGGTGCCCTGAAGGAGAACATCGTGAAGCAGAGCGGAACCTGGTTCTCGTACAACGACCTCAGGCTGGGCCAAGGCAGGGAGAGGGTGAAGGAGTATCTCAAGGAGAATCCCCAGGTATTCAATGAGATAGCAAACAAGCTCAGGGAGAAGTGGGGATTGCCTGTGCCTGGTTCTCCCGATGCGTCTGGAGAGGAGAAGAGCGGAGATTAGGCCATGTCTAACGGATCCAAGTGGAACAGAGAGAGTGTGGATGCCATGCTAAGGGAGGTGGTGGCCAGGCGTGCCTCGGACCTCCACCTCAAGGTTGGTAATCATCCCGTCTTCAGGATAGACGGCAAGCTAACCAGAATAGAGGAGTTTCCCGTTCTCTCCACCGATGACATCGAAGAGATAGCATACCAGGTGCTGCCCTATTCCAAAAAGGGATTCGTCTCGGCAGAGGGTATGGGAGAGGAGTGCGGTTACGACGCGGAGGGGGCGGGGCGATTCAGGGTGAGCATATTCCGCCAAAGGGGAGTGCTCTCCATCGTCATGCGTCACATACCCTCGAACGTTCCCCTCATCGACGACTTGAACCTGCCTCCGGTGATCAAGGATTTGGCAATGGAGAGGAGGGGGTTGATACTGGTCACTGGAACCACCGGTTCTGGAAAGTCTACCACACTTGCCGCCATGATCGAGCACATAAACATGAGGGAGAGCAGGAATATCATCACCATAGAGGACCCCATCGAGTTTCTCTTCACCGACAAAAAGAGCATAATCGCG
>CAZMTB010000038.1:0-9994 GCA_964569095.1 uncultured Aquificales bacterium | reverse complement strand
CGCAAAAGAAACTTTTGTAGTCACAGAACCCGATCAGGAAGTAGAGAAAGAGCTGAAATCCGTCCGGGACTTTATCCAGGGAACCGACCTGGTTATGGTGGAGAGAGACGTCTGCAAGAACCCTAAGTTCAGGTTTCGCATACACTACTACGTGACGCGGTCGTACGCCCGTCTGGCACACATGTTCTCTCAAAACTTCTTCGAGCCACACCACCAAGAAGAGCCCGACGCCGTGGTGATCCAGGTTCCAGAGTGGAAGAGAAGGGCCATCTACGTCCATCCCACCAAAGACGGCCGGGTATTCACATTCGTACTGGGCACCGACTACTACGGAGAGGCAAAAATGGCCGCCCTTCGCTCGGTGATGTACATCACCAGGGAGTACCGAAACGGCCTGGCCATGCACGCGGGAGGAAAACTCTACCGCCTACTCATAGGCGGAAAACCGGTGGAGAAAGGGGTGCTCATCTTCGGTCTGAGCGGAACGGGGAAGACCACAATAACACTCAACGACCACGACCTACAATCTCCGGAAGGTATAAGCATCCTGCAAGACGACATCATGTTGCTGAGAAACGACACCTACGCCTACGGAACCGAGAGCAGCTTCTACATAAAGACCGACTCCGTCACCCAGCAACCGGAGCTCTTCGTGGCCACCCAATCACCCATCTCCATCGCCGAGAACGCCTGGGTTGACGACCAGGGAGAGATAGACTTCGACAACTGCACCCTAACCAGTAACGGGAGGTGCATAGTTCCCAGGTTCCTCATACCCCACACCAAGGACGACATAGACCTCCAACACGTGGATGTGATACTCTTCAACACCAGGAGGTACGACACACCACCCCTGGGAAGGCTCAGATCCCCGGAGCAGGCAGCCGCCTTCTTCATGTTAGGGGAATCCACCATAACCTCTGCGGACGATCCCAAAAGGGTAGGGGAATCGAAGAGGGTAGTGGCCTTCAATCCGTTCATCATGGACAGTCCCCACAAAGAGGGAAACAAGCTGCTGGAGATACTGAGGCAGAATCCCCAGGTGGAGGTGCTCATCGTGAACACCGGAAAGGTGGGAGGCGTGGAGAAGGGGGTGAAAATCTCGCCCAAAACAACCCTAAACCTCATTCTTGACGCCCTCAGGGGAGAGGTTTCGTGGGAGTACGACCCGGTGGTTGGATACGAGGTGGCCACAGAGGCCAGGGACGTTCAGTGCAGTCTCTTCGACCCATACCGAATATACGGCAGAGAGAGATACCAAAGTATGATGGAAAGACTCTACCAGGAGAGGCTCGAGTGGTTGAAGGGATTTGAGGGACTGAAACCGGAGATATTAGAGGCCCTAAGGGGGTGAAAAGCATGGAGAAGTGCATAGCCTTTCTGTTGCACGAGGGATACGAAGACCTGGAGTTCTGGGTTCCAAGGTACCTCTTTGAGGTGGGAGGTTGCAGAATCAAGACCCTGGGCATGAGGGACGGCAGGCTCTGCGAGGGGGTGCACGGTTTAAAGGCACCCATAGAGGCAAACGTCTCACAGGTGCTTCCCGAGTCCATAGACGCCCTGGTGATTCCAGGGGGACACGCCCCTGACAAGCTGCGCAGGTACAACCCGGTGCTCAGGCTCGTCAGGGAGATAAACGAGGCGAAAAAGCCCATAGCGATGATATGCCACGGGCCCCAGGTGGCCATATCGGCGGGTATTCTGAAAGGGAAGAGGGTGACCGGTTCTTGGGGAATAAAGGACGACCTGATCAACGCCGGGGCAGTCTGGGAAGAGAGCCCCGTGGTGGTGGACGGCAATCTCATCTCCGCTCAGGGACTCCATGCATTGGTGCCTTTCTGCAGGGAGCTGATGAAGATAGCTGGGTGTAAGGCATGATCATCACCATCACAATGAACCCCTCCATCGACCTCACCGTGGACGTGAGAGGCCTCAAGGTGGACGACGCCATCCACATGGTGGGGATACACAGGGATCCAGGGGGAAAAGGGGTAAACGTCTCGAGAGTGGTAAACACCCTGGGAGGTCCAACAATAGCCTACGGCTTCATAGGGGGAGACGAGGGAGGCAACTTCTCGCTTCTTCTGGCAAAGGAGGGAATTCTGAACTCCTTCCTGGCAATAGAGGAAGAGACCAGAATAAACATCATCATCAACGATTTGGAGAAGAAGACCCAGACCAGGATACACGCCCGGGGTCCCCAGGTGACCTTGGAAGACCTCTACAAGCTACAGCAACAGATAAGGAGGATCTCGAATCCATCAACCACCCAGCAGTACCTGGTTCTGGGAGGCAGCCTACCCCAGGGACTACCCACGACCGCCTACAGGGACATAATAGAGGAGGCCAAAGAGGTGGGCATGAGAACGGTCCTGGACTCTGACGGCGAGTATCTGAAACACGGTATAAAGGGGGGTCCCTTCATGATTAAGCCCAACACCTACGAGTTGGAACGCCTCACAGGGCGCCAGCTGATGGGAAAGCCCATATCCGACTTCGTAGAGGCGGGAAGAGAGGTGTTGGAACGGGGAGTGGAGATGGTGGCAATCACCAGGGGTCCCAGGGAGGCACTTCTGGTAACGAAGGAGCTGGTCCTGAAGGCCAAGCCCCCCAAGGTGAAGGTGAACAGTCCCGTGGGAGCAGGGGACTCCTTCGTAGGAGGTTTCCTGCTGGCAATGGTGAGAAACTACGGGTTGAAAGAGGCCTTGAGATGGGGAGTAGCGGCGGGGGCCGCTGCCACCATCTCCCCCAGTACCCAGTTGGTGAAGAGGGAAGACTTTGAGAGACTACTGCCCCAGATTGCAGTAGAAGAGGTGAGAGGAGGCTAAATTTGGCACAATTGGGAAAGAAGACGAGGTTGAACAGGCTATTCCTGCACGGGGATACCCCCCAAGGGAGGCTGATGGTCCTGCCCATAGACCAGGGACTGGAGCACGGTCCCATAGACTTCTTGGTTAATCCTGCGGCGGCAGATCCCAAATACCAGGTGGAGATTGCCCTTAGAGGTGGCTTCTCTGCCATTGCGCTCCACAGGGGATTGGCAGAGAGGCACCTGGAAGAGGTGGCAGGACGCCTGCCCTTGATACTGAAGATCAACGGTAAGACCAACATTCCCTCCGATTCCAGGGCATTCTCCCCACTTACAGCAAGCGTTGAAGAGGCCGTGGCCCTGGGAGCAGACGCCATTGGCTACACCCTCTATGTGGGCTCACCTGCACAAGGCAGGGACATAGCCCAGTTCTCCCAGGTGAAGAGGGAGGCAGAGAGGTTTGGCATGCCCGTGGTTATCTGGTCCTATCCCAGGGGCTCATCCATAGAACAGAAGGGGGGAAAGAACAGCCTATACGCCGTAGCCTACGCCGCAAGGGTGGCTGCGGAGGTGGGGGCAGACATAGTGAAGGTGAACATCCCAAAGCTGCACACCGAGGATAGCATCCACATGCCCACAGCATACCAGGAGCTCGAGAAGGAACTGGACCTGAGAGGTGCCATGGAGCACGTTGTTGCCTCTGCCTCTGGAGTGCCCGTGATCGTAGCAGGGGGGGGGAAGGTGGACGACGAAACCCTGCTGCAAAGGGCAAGGATAGCCGTGGAGGCGGGGGCAGTGGGCTTCATCTTTGGACGCAACATCTGGCAGAGACCCATGGAAGAGGCCCTCAGGCTCACGGAGAGGTTGAAGGAGATACTGAGGGGCTGAAAGGCCCAATAACCAGACATTGCCGGGATCAGGCAAGGACCGGTCCCGGCCCCCACGAAGGATACGAAGGAAAACCAGATGCGCATAGCCTATTTTACATAATATATATTATCAATCAAAACTGACAAGAGGCTCAAGGCTTCATAAAGACCGTGATTTCAGCTGATTAGACCGTTAACCAAAACCTGGAATGGATACTACAGCTTTTGTGGATAAACGGTTGGTTCTGTGAGTACCTCTTGGATCTGCGGAATTTGTTAGGTTTGAACGCTAAGGTTTTTGGGAAAGAGCGCTACTCGGAAAGAAACTCCACCCTTATGGCCAGTTCTCTCTCCAGACTCTCTAAAAGTCGCCTCACCTCTCCCCTGAGGTCCCAGGAGGGATAGATCTCCATCACCGCCTTTTTGGGCTCAACCACCCTGCAGACTGCCAGGTGCTCGTATCCCTCTATGATCGCCACAACCATGGCCAACGCCGACCTCGGCACCTGAACCACCAAAGGAGACTCTTCTTTCGCAACTCCCCTCTCTTCTCCCATCATCTACTGGCCCACTCCTTAAAGAGCTTTAGGCGCTCTCTCTCGCCCAATCTACACCTTTGATACAGTCCAGCATCTTCCCTCTGAGACATGGCCTGATAGAGAATTATGGCTGCTGCCACCGAAATGTTGAAACTCTGCACAAAACCCTTCATGGGAATAAATATGGCCCTGTCTGCAAGCTCGAGGGCCTTCTGGCTAACCCCGTCCCGCTCGTTCCCGAAGACCACCGCACAGGGAACCGTGTAGTCACACCTCCTGAAGTCCACCGCCTCCTCCGACAAGGCGGTCACGTAAACTTTGAGTCCCATTTCCCTTAAACGTTCAAAGGCCTCCTCAACGTCGGTGTGAAAGTGTATATCTATCCACTGTTCGGCACTCTTGCTTATCCCCTTGGAGAAACCGGCACAGCGACCATCGTTCACCACATGAACATGTTGAACGCCCACTGCATCACAGGTGCGGAATACGGCGCTCATGTTGTGGGGATTCTTCACCCTCTCCAACACCACCCTGAAGTCGGGTTGCCTGTAATCGAGCACCCTCTCTATCTTCTGCAAGCGCCTCTCTGTCATCTCTCGCGCCAGGCAACCGTCAGCATGCGCCCCGCTCTTTCACCCTCCCTCCGGTACGAGGGAAAATCCCCCCCGCAGAAGGTACACAGTCCACAATCCATCACCTCCAGAACGCCCGCCCTCAGCAGAATACCAGCCACAGCAGAAGGAATGTCAAAATAGAGGTGCTCTCCCACGCATCTCACGACTCCTTTCCCATGGATATGAGGATACCTTCTCCCCACCTCCTCCACGAAGGAGGGATCCACCTGGTAGCAGCATCCCCTTATGCAGGGTCCAAGCATGGCCCTCACCTGGGAACCTTCTGGGAACAACTCGCATCCCCTCTCAACTATCCCCCCCATCATCCCCCTCCACCCCACGTGGAGCAGAACCATCCTCTCGTGATCAAAGAGGAGGAGAGGCAGGCAGTCGGCAGTTAGCACCCCCAACGATCCTGCACCCTCACCGAAGAGGCCGTCGCCCGTCCTCTCAAAGGGCTCCTTGACCTCCCCCGTCCCCAAGATCTGGGCACCGTGCACCTGCTTCAATATCCTCAGGTCTCCCCCACCTGCCCGGGAGGCGATCTCTTCCACCAGCCAAGGGCTCCTCTGGAAGACCAAGGGCTCCAACACGTGAACCATGCCAATCCCCTCATAGGGCCAGCACAAGAACCGCACGCTCCCCGATCTTCTCTCAACCAGCTCCACTCTCGTCAATCCACACCAGCCTCCCTCAGAATCTCCAGGGCCCTCCTGACAAGCGCAAAGCACCCGCACACCACCACGGTACCCCGGTGCCCCAGTAGTATCTCACCAAGGCGGCCCTCACCGCAAGTGGAGACTCCAAGCTTCGATTCCACCAGGGAAGGCTCCAGAACCCTCTCCTCACAGGGAAGGGAGACGAAGAGCAAGCTCTCCCTGCCAAACCACCTGCAGAGGAGCTCCCCCATCTCTCTCCACTCCTTGTCCCTCAAGAGGGAGAATAGGAACAAGGGCCTATCCCTCAATAGGCTCGCAACACCTCTACAAAGGGCCTCCATTCCGGCGGGATTATGGGCAACGTCAAGGATGCGCACGCCCTTAGAAAGCCTCACCACCTGCCCCCGGCCAGGCAGGGAGAACCTCTCCAGCACTCCCCTCACCCATTCCCCCACATCCTCGCCCAGCACCTCAAGGGCCCTCAAGGCAATCGAGGCGTTCACTGCAAAGTGCTCACCTAAGGAGGAGAGTCTGAGATTCTCCACTCCCTCGGGAATTTTGTCTGAATAGTAAGAAAATTTCACCCCTTGAGAAGAAAAATCTGTAACCCTAACGAAATATTCCCTTCCGTACCTATGGACGGGAGCTCCCCTCTCCGAGGCCGTCTCCAATACGGTCTCCAAGGCGCCATTAGGTAGCTCTCCCAGCACCACCGGTCTTCCGGTCTTTATTATTCCTGCCTTCTCCCTCGCTACCTGGGATAGGCTGGTTCCGAGCCACTGGGAGTGGTCCAGAGCCACATTTGTGATCACAGACAGGCTGGCATGGAGCAGGTTGGTGGCATCAAGCCTGCCCCCCATCCCCACCTCTGCAATCACCCACCTCACCCCAGCCTCGGCAAAGGCCAGAAAGGCCGCCGCTGTGAAACCCTCGAAGGGAGTCAGTTCTACCCCCGTTTCCCGGGAGAAGAGACCAACCCTTCTAACGAGCCTATCCAGAACCTCCTCGGGCACCTCTCTGCCGTTAATCACCACCCTTTCGCTAACGCGGAGCAGGTGGGGAGAGGTGTAGAGCCCCACCCCCTCACCTTTCTCCATCATGAAGCGAGCCAACAAGTGGGCAACACTTCCCTTTCCGTTGGTTCCCCCCACGAGCACTGAATAAAACCCTTTTTGGGGGTTTCCCGAGCTATCCAGCACCCTTTCAATACGCTCAAGACCTAGTGATATCTTAGAATCTACATTAGTAAAACCATTTCTCATCGGCTTATTTAAAGTTTTAAATAACTCAAAATTTCCACCTCCAGACCCGTTGATTAGCACAGCAGGTGGGGATATACACCCTTGCACTTGCTGGGAAACGGCAAGATTATCGGTCGGTTCCAACCCGACCTAAAGGGTTATTTAAGAGAGGAGGACGGAATGAGACACGTGAAGGTGCGAGAGGACGAGGTATTAGAGTACCACAGTAAGGGTCGTCCAGGGAAGTTAGAGGTGGTGGTCACCAAACCCTGCGTGACCCAGAGGGACCTGTCAATGGCCTACACCCCCGGTGTGGCGTGGCCCTGTCTCAGGATAGCAGAGGATCCAAATGCCGCCTACCTGTACACCCAGAAGGGCAACCTCGTAGCCGTTGTGAGTAACGGAACCGCCGTGCTCGGCCTGGGAGACATAGGGGCGTTGGCAGGAAAGCCCGTCATGGAGGGCAAGGGTGTCCTCTTCAAGACCTTTGCGGACATCGACGTATTCGACATCGAGGTGGACACCAAGGATCCGGACGAACTAGTTAAGTTCGTCAAGCTCCTTGAACCCACGGTGGGCGGGGTGAACTTAGAGGACATCAAGGCCCCCGAGTGCTTCTACATAGAGGAGAAGTTGAAAGAGATCCTGAACATTCCCGTCTTCCACGACGACCAGCACGGAACCGCCATCATCGCCTGTGCAGGCCTCATCAACGCCCTCGAGATCCAGGGCAAAAAGATAGACGAAGTGAAGATCGTCTTCAACGGCGCAGGGGCAGCGGGAATCGCCTGCGCAAAGATGACCATGGTCCTCGGGGCCAAGAAGGAGAACATCATCCTTTGCGACAGCAAGGGGGTGATCTACAAGGGAAGAAAAGAGGGTATGAACCCCTACAAGGAAGAGTTCGCCGTTGAGACCGACAAGAGGACCCTCGCCGAGGTGATGGAGGGGGCAGATGTCTTCATGGGAGTCTCGGTGAAGGGGGCCGTCACCAAGGAGATGGTGGCATCCATGGCACCCAAGCCCATCATCTTTGCCATGGCAAACCCCGACCCCGAGATCACCCCAGAAGAGGTGGCAGAGGTGCGTTCCGACGCCATCATGGCCACGGGTCGCTCAGACTATCCTAACCAGGTAAACAACGTTCTTGGTTTCCCCCACATCTTTCGGGGAGCCCTGGACGTCAGGGCCACCGCAATAAACGAGGAGATGAAGCTTGCCGCTGCCAAGGCACTGGCAGACCTCGCCAAAGAGGACGTACCCGAGTCAGTGTTGAAGGCATACGGCGTTGAGAGCATGGAGTTCGGTCCCGAGTACATCATCCCCAAGCCGGTGGATCCACGGGTCACCCTATGGGTGGCACCTGCAGTGGCCAAGGCCGCCATGGAGACCGGTGTCGCCAGAATAAAGATAGAGGACTTTGACGCCTACCGCGATCAGCTGGTGGCACGGCTCAGGGGCAAGGCCGGAGAGGTGATGCGCCGCATCATCAACAGGGCCAAGGCCAATCCAAAACGCATCGTCTTTCCAGAGGGAGAGAACTCCGAGGTACTCAGGGCATGCCAGCTCATTCTCGACGAGAAGATTGCCAAACCCATTCTCATTGGCAACAAGAGAATCATCGAGAGCAAGATCGCCGAGATGGGTCTCGATCTCAGCACCTTCGAGATCGTGGATCCCTATACCCTTCCAAAGGAGAAACTGGAGCTCTACGCCCACGAGCTTTACAAGCTGCGCCAGAGAAAGGGGGTCACCCTGGGAGAGGCAAAGCGCCTCGTTTTGTACGGACACAACACCCTGGCGGCCTGCATGGTGCTAATGGGAGATGCAGACACCCTGCTGGCAGGAGAGGACCAGCACTATCCAACGGTTAGCCAGTATATCTTGAAGGTTCTGAAACCTCAGAAGGGAATCTCCAAGGCCTCAGCGGTCTACATGGTGATAACCAAGGAGGATATCTTCTTCTTCGCAGACACCACCATGAACATAGAGCCCGACGCAGAGACCCTGGCCGAGATCGCCATCTGCACCGCGGCCACTGCCAAGAAGTTCGGCGTAGAGCCAAAAGTGGCCATGCTCTCCTACTCCAACTTCGGCAGCGTCAACCACCCCACGGTAGAAAAGGTGAAGAAAGCGGTAGAGATAGTGAAGGAGAGGGATCCCTTCCTCACCATAGACGGAGAGATGCAGGCAGACACCGCCGTGGTGGAAGAGATCCTAAAGGGAACCTACCCCTTCTCAACCCTGAAGGAGAGGGCCAACGTGCTCATCTTCCCCAACCTCTCCGCTGCGAACATCTCCTACAAGCTGCTCAGCAGGCTCGGCTGTGCAACCGCCATTGGTCCCATACTCCAGGGGCTGGAGAAGTCCGCCCACATACTGCAGCGCGGCTCCACTGCAAGGGAGATCTTCGAGCTTGCAGCAATAGCGGTGGTGGACGCCCAGGAGAAGGAGAACAAGCAGTAAACCCCTATAAACCCAAAAAGCCGGGAGGAACACCCCTCCCGGCTTTTCTATTTCCCAAAAGAGAACTTGGACCAGCCCACAGCGGCTTTTACAAGCGTAACCCTCCATCTTCTCTAAACATCTCTGCTAAATCACAGCCATTTTAGCCAGTGCCTCCTCTGCCGCTTGGCGGACACCCTCGTTCTCGTCTTCCAGCATCTCGGTCAAGGGTTCTGCAGCGCAACGATCCCCTATCTCACCCAATGCCCAGACCGCTGCCACGCGCACATCATCATCCTCGTCTTCCAAGGCGTCGATCAAAGGATCTACTGCCCGGGAATCCCTTATCTCACCAAGAGACCATGCCGCCGCCTGTCGAACCCCCTCATCCACGTCTTCAAGGGCTTCGACCAAAGGTTCCACTGCTCGGGAATCTCCTATCCTGCCCAGCGCCCACGCTGCATGCTTGCGCACTTCTCCCTCTTCGTCCTCTAACGACTTGACCAGCGCCCCCAAGGCACGGGGGTCTCCTACCTTGCCAAGCGCCCAAGCTACCCATTTGCGAACACCGGCATCCTTGTCTCCCAAAGCACCTATCAGGGGATCCACTGCCCGGGAATCTCCCACTTCACCGAGCGAGCCCGCCGCTGCCTCACGGACGTTTCCGCTGCCGTCCCTCAATGCGTCGATCAGAGGCTCCAACCCGCGAGGATCCCCTAACTCACCGATAGAACCCGCTGCCGCCTCGCGAACCTCCTCACTCTCATCCAGCAATGCCCCCACCAGGGATTCCAAGGCACGGGGATCTTTTATATTAC
>CAZMTB010000037.1:0-2782 GCA_964569095.1 uncultured Aquificales bacterium | reverse complement strand
CGTTCTCGTGGTGGGGAAACACCAGGTCCAACCCACCCCCGTGAATGTCCAGGGTGGCTCCGAGGTACTCCATGGACATGGCCGAGCACTCTATGTGCCACCCAGGACGACCAGGACCCCAGGGGCTCTCCCAGGCCGGTTCCCCTGGCTTGGAGGCCTTCCACAAGGCAAAGTCCCAGGGATTACGCTTCTCCTCTCCCACCTCTATCCTTGCACCGGCCTTCATATCCTCGAGGGTGCGCCCCGACAGCTTGCCGTACTCCTCAAACTTGGTGACGTCAAAATAGACGTCACCTCCAACGGGATAGGCAAATCCCTTAGTTACAAGACCCGACACCAATTCAATCATCTGGTTTATATGCTCTGTAGCCTTAGGCTCAATATCGGGCCTCAGAACACCCAAAGAATCCATGTCCTGGTAGAAGGCCTCAATGAACTCCTCGGACACCTCCTTGTAGCTCCTCCCCTCTCTGTTGGCACGGGCGATTATCTTGTCGTCAACGTCCGTGAAGTTCCTCACGTAGGTGACCTGGTACCCCAGGTATTTCAGAAACCGGTAGAGCATGTCGAAGAATAGGGCAGACCTCGCGTGGCCTATGTGGCAGTAGTCGTAAACGGTGACTCCGCATACATACATGCCCACCTTTGGGGGCTTCAGAGGGGAAAACTCCTCCTCCCTTCGTCCCAAAGTATTGTAAAGCCTAAGCGTCTTCATTGCTACAGTCTCCAAAACTTCACCGCCTCGCGCACCTCGTCCATGGTGACCCGGGCAATATCCCTGGCCCTACCGGTTCCTTCTCTCATTATCTCTACAACCTCAACCCTCTTGGCCTCCCACTCCACCCTTCTCTGGTAGATGGGTTCCATCTCTTCCTCCAGATGCTGCATGAGTAGCCTCTTGCACTCTATGCACCCCCACTTGGCCCCCTTGCAATTCTCAACGATCCCAACGTGCTCACTCTCCGGAGTGAAGGCCTCGTGAAGGGCAAAGACGGGGCACAACGCAGGATCACCTGGATCGGTCTTCCTCTTTCTGTTGGTGTCCGTAACCATGGGTCTTATCTTCTCCCACACCACCTCCATGGAGTCCGCCAGGTAGATGGCATTGTCGTAGCTCTTGCTCATCTTTCTGCCATCCACTCCCGGGACCTTCGGAGTCGGGGTCATCTTGGGCTGGGGCTCTGGGAAGATCTCTCCGTAGAAGTTGTTGAACCTCCTGGCTATCTCCCTGGTAAGCTCAAGGTGGGGCAGCTGGTCCACCCCCACTGGAACGAACCTTGGTTTGTAGATGAGTATGTCTGCGGCCTGGAGTACCGGGTAGCCCAAGAAACCGTGGGTGGCCAGGTCTTTATGCTTCAGCTCCTGCTTCAGGTCCTTGTAGGTGGGATTCCTCTCAAGCCATGAGACTGGGGTCAACATAGAGAATATGAGCGAAAGCTCGGCGTGTTCCAGCAGCTGGGACTGTAGGAATAAGACGCTTCTCTCTGGATCAAGCCCCGCAGCAAGCCAATCCAGCACTATCTCCACAGACCACTCCTCTATCTGGGAGGTATCAGCGTATTCCGTGGTTAGGGCGTGCCAGTCGGCCACAAAGTAGAAGCACTGGTAGTCGTCTTGCAGAGAAACCCAGTTCTTCAGTGCCCCCAGGTAGTTTCCAAGGTGCAACCTACCGGTAGGCCTCATTCCGCTAAGTACTCGGTCTTTCATTCTACTCTTTCCTCTCGTGGCAGTTTGAGTCAGCGACGCGGAGAAGTCATAGGAGATAGGCCACTCATCGTCAACCTCACATGGCACCAACCAACAAACGGCTTTCACCCCGAGAAAGGATGGAAAGGCGAACGCGCCCCCTCCCGCCTCCGGCGAGTAAGGATTGTTAATACTTTCACTTTCTGGGTTGCCATAACCATCCCCCTTGGATATAAGGCGCTGCGACAACTTTGGGGAAAGGAGTGAGAGTGTGTTCGAGATCGTAGCAAAGAAGGAATGGCACCCCACTATAACCGAATTCTGGGTGAAGGCCCCGTTTGTGGCCAAGAAACACAGACCAGGACAGTTTATGATCCTGAGGATCCACGAAGAGGGCGAGAGGATTCCCCTCACCATAGCCGAGAGCAACAAGGAGGAGGGGTTGATCCGCATAATATTCCAAAAGGTTGGAAAAACCACCTTCCACCTGGGCACCCTCAACGTGGGAGACACGCTTCTGGACGTGGTGGGACCTCTGGGAAAACCCACCCACATCGAGAACCGCGGCACCGTGGTATGCGTGGGTGGAGGCGTGGGAATAGCCCCCCTCTATCCCATAGCCTGTGGAATGAAGGAGGCGGGCAACAGGCTCATCACCATACTGGGGGCGAGATCCAAGGACCTACTGATCATGGAGGACGACTTCAAGAAGGTGTCTGACGAGCTCATAATCACCACCGACGACGGCAGCTACGGAAGGAAGGGCTTCGTTACCCACGCCTTGGAAGACGTTCTGAAGGATCAGAAGGAGAAGATAGGAGAGGTGGTGGGCATAGGACCACCAATAATGATGAAGTTCATCGCCAAGGTGGCAGAGCCTTTTGGGGTTCCCCTCACCGTCAGCCTCAACTCCATCATGGTTGACGCAACGGGAATGTGCGGGGCGTGCCGTGTGACGGTTGGCGGCAAGACCCGCTTCGTCTGCGTGGACGGTCCCGAGTTCAACGGCTACGAGGTGGACTTCGACGAGCTCATGATGAGGCAATCCATGTACAAGAAACAGGAGCAGGAGGCACTGGAGAGGTTCAAGAAGGAG
>CAZMTB010000036.1:0-2681 GCA_964569095.1 uncultured Aquificales bacterium | reverse complement strand
GCACCCCAGTACCCACGGCGTGCTCAGGGTGATCCTGGAGCTTGACGGGGAGACTGTGGTTAATGCCGAGCCCGTGGTGGGCTATCTTCACAGGGGCATAGAGAAGCTGGCAGAGGACAGGACCTATCACCAGGTGATTCCCCTGCCCGACAGAATGGACTACCTGGCCCCGCTATCCAACAACCTGGCCTATGTTCTGGCGGTGGAGAAGTTGTTTGGAATAGAGCCTCCAGAGCGGGCAAAGGTGATCAGGGTGATGCTTACGGAGCTTACCAGAATAGGAAGTCACCTCATCTGGCTCGGTACGCACGCCATGGACATCGGTGCTGCCACTGTGTTTCTCTATACTTTCCGGGAGCGTGAGATAACGTACGAGCTCCTGGAGATGGTGGCCGGAGTTAGGATGCACCAGAGCTATTTCCGGATAGGGGGATTGAGGCAGGACCTGCCCGAGGGCTTCATCCCCAAGCTGAAGGAGTTCATAGACATATTTCCCAAGAAGCTTGAGGAGTATGAGGGTCTGCTCACCAACAACAAGATCTGGAGGGAGCGTACAGAGGGAGTAGGGGTCCTTTCGGCCGAGGATGCAATCGCCCTGGGAGTCACGGGGCCCGTGTTGAGAGGTTCGGGGGTTAAGTGGGACATCAGAAAGGTCTACCCCTATTCTGGGTACGAGGAGTACGACTTCGACATTCCCGTTGGTGAGAACGGTGACATATTCTCTCGCTATCTGGTGCGTCTCGAGGAGATGAGGCAGAGCAGAGAGATAGTTAAACAGGCCATAGAGAGGCTTCCCGATGGTCCCATAAACGCCCTGCCGGGCAAGATGAACTTTCCCGATGTGGAAGAGGTTAGGGGAGATAGGAGGAACATCGAGGCACTGATTCACCAGTTCAAGTTGGTGATAGAGGGTATGCGTCCTCCCAAGGGAGAGGTATACCACGCCGTTGAGGCTCCAAAGGGAGAGCTTGGTTTCTACATCGTGAGTGACGGTTCGCCCAACCCCTTCAGGCTGAGAATCAGGGTCCCCTCTCTCCATAACCTTGCGGCTTTGCCCATTATGGCCAAAGGGCACAAGATAGCCGACATGGTATCCATCATCGGGAGCATAGATATCGTTCTGGGGGAGGTGGATAAATGATCAGGGAACTGTGTCCCTTCCCGTTGTCTCCCGAAGGTGAGAAGAGGATAGACCACCTTCTCAACAGGTATCCGGAGCGGCGCTCGGCCCTCTTGCAGGTGTTGCACGTGGTTCAGGACGAGCACGGTGGGTACCTGGACATGGATTGCATCAAGTATGTTGCGAGGCTGTTTGGCCTTCCTCCCGCAGAGGTATACTCGGTTGCCAGCTTCTACACCATGTATAACCTGCGTCCCGTGGGCAAGTACCTCATCCAGGTGTGTACCAACATCGCTTGCTCGGTGAACGGGGCGGAAGAGATAGTTTCCCACATCGAGAAGAAGCTCGGTATCAAGAGGGGAGAGACCACGCCCGACGGCAAGTTCACCTTGATCACGGTGGAGTGCCTTGGATCCTGTGGAACGGCCCCTGCCATGATGGTGAACAAGGACTACTACGAGCAGCTTACCCCTGAGAAGGTGGACAAGGTGCTTGAGGCCTGTGTTTGAGGAGGTTAGGGATGGGTGAAATGAAGGTTCTTTTGAAAAACGTGGATAAGCCCAACTCCCATCTTTTGAGCACCTACAGAGAGGGAGGCGGCTACGAGACCCTTAAGGCCGCTTTTGGTATGGAGCCCTCGCAGATAGTTGAAGAGGTGAAGAAGTCTGGTCTCAGGGGTAGGGGAGGTGCCGGTTTTCCCACGGGACTGAAGTGGAGCTTCGTTCCCAAGACGGATGCTCCGAAGTACCTCGTGTGTAACGCCGACGAGGGAGAACCTGGTACCTTCAAGGACAGGGTGATCATAGAGAAGGATCCCCACCTACTCCTGGAGGGAATCGCCATTTCCGCTTATGCGATAGGTGCTCACAGGGCTTACATCTACATCAGGGGAGAGTACGAGTTTGGTGCCCGGGTGCTCGAGAACGCCATACGGGAGGCCGAGGAGGCTGGCGTTCTGGGGGAGAAACCCTTGGGGCACGACTATCCCATATTCATCACCGTTCACAGGGGGGCTGGAGCCTACGTTTGCGGAGAGGAGACCGCCCTGCTGGACTCTTTGGAGGGCAGGAGGGGACATCCGAGAATTCGTCCTCCCTTCCCTGCCAGCAAGGGGCTTTACCAGTCGCCCACGGTGATCAACAACGTGGAGACCCTTTCCTCTGTGGTGGACATAGTTGCGAGGGGGGGAGACTGGTATGCCTCCCTGGGCACGGAAAAGAGCAAGGGTACCAAGCTCTTCTCCATAAGCGGGCACGTTCAGAAGCCCGGGGTTTACGAGCTGGTGATGGGCACGCCTTTCAAGGAGCTCATCTTCGACATAGCCGGTGGTATGAGACCGGGAAGAAGCTTGAAGGCGGTTATCCCCGGCGGTTCGTCCACCCCCATGCTCACCGCCGACGAGATAGACATCCCCCTCGACTACGAATCCTTGATGGAGGCGGGTAGCATGCTGGGTTCGGGGGCGGTCATAGTTTTGGACGATACCACTTGCATAGTGAAGGAGACCTACCGTCTGGCCCAATTCTACGCCCACGAATCTTGTGGTCAGTGTACCCCTTGC
>CAZMTB010000035.1:0-17280 GCA_964569095.1 uncultured Aquificales bacterium | reverse complement strand
CGAGGTGGTGATAGAGGGCCAGCGTCTCCTGATGCTGGGCTCCAACAGCTATCTTGGGCTTACAAACCATCCCCGGGTGAAAGAGGCGGCCATTAAGGCCATTGAGAAGTACGGTACCGGCTGTGCAGGATCGAGGTTTCTAAACGGCACCCTCGACCTTCATCTAGAACTTGAGGAGGAGATTTCGGCCTTCGTGGGCAAGGAGGCTGCCCTTCTCTTCAGCACGGGGTTCCAGACCAACCTCGGCATAATTGCCACCCTGGTTGGAAAGGGTGACTACGTGGTGGCTGACAAGTCTGACCACGCCAGCATAGTGGAGGGTTGCAGGCTGGCGTTGGGCAAGACGAGGAGGTACCGACACAACTCCATGGAGGACCTTCGCCACGTCATGGAGAGGATTCCCGGGGATGCGGGGATCATGATCGTGGTTGACGGGGTGTACAGCATGGAGGGGGACCTGGCTCCTCTACCGGAGATATGCTCCATGGCCAGGGAGTTTGGTGCCAGAGTTATGGTGGACGACGCCCACGGCCTTGGGGTGATGGGGGCTAAGGGAGCAGGTACCGCAGAGCACTTTGGGGTTACCGACGAGGTGGATGTGATCATGGGTACCTTCAGCAAGTCTCTGGCATCTCTGGGGGGATTTGCCGCCTCCACCAGGGAGGTTATAGAGTACCTGAAGCACATTGCCCGCACCATCATATTTAGTGCCAGCATCTCCCCTCCCAACGCCGCGGCTGCACTGGAGGCCTTGAGAATCTTGAAAGAGGAGCCCGAGCGTAGGGAGCAGCTATGGAGGGTGACCCACCATCTTCAGAACGGTTTGAGGTCCTTGGGCTTTGACATTGGAAAGACCGAGACCCCTGTTATTCCCGTTTATGTCAGGGATCCCCTTAGGACTTTCCAGATGTGCATGGCCCTGCACCAGGAGGGGGTGTTCGTGAATCCCGTGGTGCCTCCCGGGGTGGCACCGGGACAGTCTTTATTGAGGGTGAGCTGCATGGCCACCCATACCATTGAGCAGATGGACTTTGCCCTGGAGAGGTTCGAGAAGGTGGGTAAGGCCTTGGGTGTCATCTGATGGAGGTGGAGGAGGTAAGGGACAGGAAGGGGCTGATTGGTTTCATCACCATGGCCAAGAGGCTCTACAAAGACGATCCAAACTGGGTCTCTCCCTTGGTGGTGGATCAGCTGAGGTTTTTTGACAAAGAGAGAAACCCCTTCTTCAAACACGCGGACTCGGCCTTCTTCGTGGTGAGGGACCATGTGGGCAGGATTGTGGGCAGAATAGCGGCCACGGTTGACCATAGGCACAACGAGGTTCACAAAGAGAAGGCGGGTTTCTTCGGTTTCTTTGAGACGGTGAGAGACACCTCCGTGGCCAATGCCCTTCTGGACAGGGCCTCCCAGTGGGTAGAGGAGAGGGGAGCTGAGGTGTTGAGAGGCCCTTTCAATCTCTCCATAAACCACGAGTGTGGGCTCTTGATTGAGGGCTTTGACGATCCGCCCCTGATAATGATGCCTTATAATCCCCCGTGGTATTCCGAGATGTTAGAGGGGTACGGTCTTGAGAAAGTGAAGGACCTCTTTGCCTTCTGGATGGATGCCTACCAGGATGTCCCCGAGCGGTTCTACAGAATAGCGGATAGGGTGGAGAAGAAGACTGGGGTTACCGTGAGAAGCATGAGGATGTCCGAGTTTGACCTTGAGATAGAGAGGTTTGCAGATATCTACAACGCCGCATGGGGGGAGAACTGGGGGTTTGTTCCTCTAGACAGGGATGAGATAGAGTTCATGGCCAAGAGGTTGAGGCCCGTGGTGAACCCGGAGCCGATCATATTTGTTGAGAAGGAAGGCGAACCGGTGGCTGCCTCCGTAAGCCTTCCCGACTACAACCAGGTGTTGAGACGGCTCAAAGGCAGTCTCTTCCCCTTCGGTATCTGCAAGCTGCTTCTCTTCTCTCGCCACATAAGCAGGGGCCGCATGGTGGCCATGGGCGTGAAGAAGGAGTGGAGGCGCAAAGGGTTGGAACTTCTGCTCTGTTTGTCAAGCCTGAAGGCGGGTCGTGGGCTTGGTTACCGCGGCGGGGAACTCTCGTGGACCCTTGAGGATAACCACGAAGTCAACAGCCTGATATCCAAAGACATGGGGGCCAAACTCTACAAGAGGTACAGGATCTATGAGAGGGCTATTTAGCCCCCGTCCCCCAAGCGACGTTGATCCCCGCAGGCTGGCCAGGATAAACTGGTTCATCATAATAGTCGTGTTGGCGGCGGTGATAGGACTGAACCTGTGGGGCAGGCAGTGGGCTGTGAAGAACCTCCCTGTGGCACATCCCTTCCTGCTCAAGACCGTGGACAACAGAACCGTTGATCCTCTCACCTACTCTGGCAAGTATCTGGTGCTCTACTTCTGGATGAAGAAGTGTCCCCTTTGCGTGAGACTGGAGCAGGAGACTCTCGTGCCCCTTTGGAAGGATCATCCTAAGTGGCTTGAGATTCTTGGGGTGTGTCTGGATCCAGTTGACGATGAGGAGGCCCTGTTGAACCTCAGGAGGGTTATTGAAGAGAGGGGAATCGCCTTCCCCGTTGCCTATGCAACCGATCAGGAGATCGTTGAACTTGCAAAGGGATACTCCATAAAGCACCTTCCCTTCCTCGTGGTGATAGACCCCAGGGGAAGGGTTAGGAAGCGCTTCTTTCTCGTGAGCAAGGATCAGCTCATGGACACCTTGAAGGTGTTGAGAAGGTACGGCGTTTAGGTAGAAAAAAGGAGGGGGTGAGGGAGAGGGGAGCATCCCTCACCCCGGTCGAGGGAGGTGCTTTGCGCGTCCCCTGTAGGGGACTGGTTGTTGTTTTAGTGAATTACGGAGAAGTACTGTAACAGGTATCCGTCCTTCTCCCAGTCCATCTTGGTTATGTCTGTTCCTGCGTTCACCACCAGGAAGTAGAAGAAGGTGGTTCCCTTGGGGAATGCGTTGGAGGGCATCTTCATGAGGACATCCGAGGTTCCATCGGTGGGTTCGGTGGTGTTGGCCACGTAAGGCTCAAACTGCGTGGTTAGACCGGCCTCGTTGGTGTACCTCTTGAAGATCCACCACTCGCCCGTGGGTAGTATCGCTATCACGTAGACGTCCACAGCAGACGAGTACTTTCCGGTGCCAAGAATGAGGGTGTACATGCCCTTGTCTGCGTGAAGGGCCAGGGGATAGGCGGGGGTGGGTCCCGTATCGGGAAGGGGAACCAGCTCTACCGTTGGAGAGGTTGGTACGGAGAGGGTCCCGTTGTCTTCTCCACCTGACGATTCTCCTCCACCGCTGGTGCAGGCGAGAGTGATGGTGTAACTGCCTATGGTTGAGCCTTCAATGGCCTTAACCAGGATGTAGTAGGTTCCGCTAACCAGGGAGCGTGAGATGGTTCCGAAGGTGGTGGAGCCGCCGTCTGTGGCGAGCTGGCTGTCTGAGGCGTCGTACAGGGTAACCTGCGCACCGCTGGCGAAGGAGTTGCCTGCCTTGGCGGTGGTTATGGTGACCTGAGCGTCGCTGCTTAGGGAGAACTGGTACCACTGTCCCACGGTGGAGAGGGTTGCAGTCTTCGTTGCACCGCACGCGAGAGGCGTTGCGTCTGGATGAATGCCACCGGTTCCTCCGGTATCTCCACCAGTATCTCCCCCCGTATCACCACCCGTGTTGCTGGGGGTTTCTCCCGTGTCCTTCTCAAAGGTTAAGCCGTAATTTATCTCAGAGCCGTAGTTTATCACCTCTATTGTGTAGGAGCCCTTGTCTAGGTTCACCACCATGTATCCGAACTTTCCTCCAGTAGAAGAGCCAGATCTCACTTTAACGAAGCCTATTTCCGAGTATAGAGTCACCACCGCTCCTGCATTACGAGAGGCAGAGTCTAACCCCCAGGTCTTTATCATGTAGTTGCCTGCTTCGTATACCTTTATGGTATAGAAGTGATAGCTGTTTGCTCCAAGATGGCGGTAAACTGTACCGTCAAGGGGTAGTAATTCTGCCGTACTCCAATCGTGATTGTTAGTGTCGGTTCCTGTTCCAGATGGTCCTGTAAATGAGTTCGTAACGCTGAGATGTACCTTCTTGTCTGCGGCATATGTTTGTCCACTGTCTGCATACAGCCACGCATTTACGTCAAAATCTCCCGTCTCAGTGTATTGGTGTTGAGTCTTGTAATGAGATACCTCATCCACCTTTCCATCACCGTTCCAGTCCCATCCAAAATCTCCGGTTTCTCCGCTAACCATTGGCTGGGCGATGACTGTTAGGGGTGCTGCTCCCCGAGAAGCAGATAGAGTGAAAGAGAATGTTGGTGGTGAGAACGGTGACTCTGTGGCATTGCCGTTTGCCGTGCCAATGCCCAGTAATAGAGCGAATAACAGCCCTATTACTCTACACAGATCTCTCACTATCTTTCTTCTTTTGTTTCCCACTGCCTGTCTCCTCCTCTGATAGTAGCGCTGATTTTGACTCATTATCTACATCTTGTTTCTGGATAAGTCAATACCTTATTTTCGTTTTTTATTGGTATTATTGTGAACTTCGCATGTTTAATTAAATAAAAAAGGACCTTCGGATTCATCCCGAAGGTCCTTTTTCTTCTTAGAATTGGTTCTCTATTTGCCCCGTATTCTAGCGCCTATCTCCGATACGATTTTCTCTGCAAGGGAATTGTGTAGCGACTCTACTTCTTCGTCTGTGAGAGTTCTGTCTGGGGCCCGGTAGCGGAAAGAGTAGGTGAGGCTTACCTCTCCTTCTTCAAGCGGAGCTCCTTCGTACCTGTCGATCAATTCTATCTCTTCCACGAGTTGAGAGGCGGCTTTTTTGAGTACCGATAACAGTTCTCCGTGAGAGGTCTCTTTGTCCACCACTATCGACAGGTCCCTGGTTGTTGCTGGAAACCTTGGTGGGGGCGTGAAGGAGAACCCTTTTCCGGTCTCCCGCCTTTCCGGCAATAACATCTCCATCACGTATACCCTTCCCTTTAACCCGAAGGAGTCGGCTACCTTGGGGTGCAACTCTCCCACCGTGGCAAACAGTTTGGTGTTTTCTGCCTCCATAACCAGAGATCTGCCAGGATGGAGAAAGGGCTCGTCTGCCTCTGAGACCGCAGGCTCCGATCCAAACAGCCACCTCCACACCAGCTCGGCAACGCCTTTCATGTGGTACAGATCGTACTGCTCTCCACGAGAGCTCCAATGCCGGGGAAGAGAACCCATCATGAGGCAGGCCAGGGCCAAGGGTTCTTCGAGGGTTACGGAGCCCCTCTTCCTGAATACCCTTCCTACTTCGAAGATGGCTCCGTCGGTGTGCTTTGAGCGTTGGTTCTTTGCAGCTGCCTGTAGGAGCCCGGGTAGAATGGTGGTTCTCATCACGCTTAGGTCTTCGCTTAGGGGGTTGAGTAGCTCCACGGGATCTAGCCTGGGATCGTCTTCGGGTAGCTTTAAGTGCTTCAGCCATTTTGGGGATATGAAGCTGTAGGTTATCACCTCTCTCAGTCCACATCCCACCAGTAGGTTCTTCAGACCCTCCTGCAGGTCTTTGCTGGAGGGCACCACCTTTTCTGGAAGGGCCCCCCTCAGGGTCTCGGAGGGGATCTTGTGGAACCCGTGAATCCTTGCCACCTCTTCCACCAGGTCTATCTCTCTGGTGACGTCGTGGGCCCTGAAAGGCGGAACCTCTGCAACCACGGAGTCTCCTTCAACCTCGGTTGAGAATCCCAACCTCTTCAGGGTCTCTTCCATCTCCTTGGAAGAGAGGGATATGCCCATCACCTTTCTCACCGTCTCTTCCCTTAGAGTGAGGCGTTTGGGCTGGTACGGTAGGGGATATTCGTCAACCCTACCCTTGGCTGCCACTCCTCCGGCCACCTTCTGAATCAGGTGGGTGGTTCTGTCCAGAGCGAGGATGAGGCCCTCTATGTCCATCCCCCTCTCGAACCGGTACGATGCCTCCGTTTGTAGTCCAAGCCGCTTCGAGGTTCTTCTGATGGATATGGGGTTGAAGAAGGCGCTCTCTATCAAGATCCTTTCGCTTCTACGGCGAACCTCGGAGTTTGCGCCTCCCATGATTCCCGCAATGGCCACTCCCCTCGATGCATCGGCTATCAGCAGGGTGTCCCTGTCCAATTCCCGGTCCACCCCGTCCAGGGTGACAATGATCTCTCCCTTTCTGGCCCGTCTCACGACTATGGTGTGTTCGTCCAGATCGTCGTAGTCAAAGGCGTGGAGTGGATGTCCCAGCTCCATCAACACGTAGTTGGTGACGTCTACCAGGTTGTTTATGGGTCTCATACCTGCTGACTTCACCCTCACCTTCATCCAGAGGGGAGAGGGTGCAACGCTCACCCCTTCGACGTACCTTGCAGCGTACCTTGGGCATAGGTGGGGTTCGGTTATCTTCACCGTTACGAACTCCGATGCCTCCCTATCCATCTCCTGGCAGCTGGTGTCGGGGAGCGTTAGAGGTCTCTTGAGGATCGTGGAGACCTCCCGGGCTATCCCCAACACTCCCAAGCAGTCGGGGCGGTTTGGCGTGGGGGACACCTCGAGAATCTTGTCGTCCATGTGGAGAAGGGAGGTCACTTCGCTGCCGGGAGGAACGTCCTCGTCGAGAAAGAGAACGGTCTCCACCTCGCCCTCCTCGGCGAGGCCGAGTTCTATCTCTGAAACCAGGTTGCCTTGTGACTCTATTCCCTTGAGCTCAACGGTCTCCACCTTGCTTCCGTTGGGCAGTTCTGCCCCTGGAAGCGCCACCACCACCCTTTTACCCACCTCGAGATAGGGGGCTCCGCTCACTATGGATAGCTCTTCCTTGCCCACCGAGACCCTGCAGACCGACCAGTGCCTGTTTTTGGGGTGGGGTTCTGCCTTGGTGATGATGCCGGCCACCACCTCCCTTAATCCCTCCGAGAGGTCTTCTATTCCTTCTACCTCCACCCCTGCCATGGTTATGAGTTCTCCCAGTTCCTCTGGTGATCGGTCTTCGCAGGGTACCAATTCGTTCAGCCACCTGTAGCTAACAAGCATTATATCACCTCTCGCAGGAGAACTGGCTGAGAAAGCCGAGGTCGTTCTCGTAGAAGAGCCTTATGTCGTTTATGCCGTACTTGAGCATGGCGATGCGCTCCACTCCCAGGCCAAAGGCGAACCCGGTTATCTTCTCGGGGTCGTAGGCGGCACCGGCGTACCTGTAGAGGGCGGGATCCACCATGCCGCACCCCAGTATCTCCAGCCATCCCGAGTGTCCGCAAACCCTGCAGCCTTTCCCCTTGCATATCACGCATCCTATGTCCATCTCTGCGCTGGGCTCGGTGAAGGGGAAGAAGCTGGGCCTGAACCTCACCTTGGTGTCTCCAAACATCCTGTTGGCAAACTCTTCCAGCAGGCCTTTGAGTTGGGTGAAGGTGACGTCTTCTCCCACCATGAGGCCTTCCACCTGATGGAACATGGGAGTGTGGCTTACGTCGGCGTCGCAGCGGTACACCTTGCCAGGGGCAATTATCCTGATGGGTGGGGTGTACCTTTCCATCACCCTCATCTGCACGGGAGAGGTGTGGGTTCTAAGCAGCAGCTCTTCGGATATGTAGAAGGTGTCCTGCATGTCCCTGGCCGGGTGATCCAGTGGTATGTTGAGTGCCTCGAAGTTATAGTAGTCCACCTCTATCTCTGGACCCTCGGCGACCTGGAATCCGAAGGATACGAATATCCTCTCTATCTCCTCCATCACCAGGGTGACCGGGTGCAGCGAGCCCACCAGAGGGGGACGCCCTGGAAGTGTGATGTCTAAGGTCTCTCTCTGCAGGGCTTTTCTCTCCTCCAGTTCCTTCACCCGAGACTCTGCCCCTCGTATCTCTTCTTCAGCGAGGCGTTTCAGCCTGTTTATGGCCTCTCCCGCTGCGGGGCGCTCTTCTGGTGGTATGCTGCCCAGTTGTCGTGCCAGTTGAGAGATGCTGCCCTTCTTACCCAGGTACCTAACCTTGAGATCCTTCAACTCCTTGAGAGAAGAGACCTCAGATAGCTCCTGCTTGAACCGTTCCTCTATCTCCTTGAGTCTCTCTTGCAATGGTGAACCCCTCTTTCCAAGAAGGTTTTTAGATCACTTCTGCTGGACTTTGAGGTCGAACTGGTCGGCCTTCTCCTTGCTGCCGATCACAACTATGATGTCGCCCTCTCTCAACCTGTCGCTGGGTTGAGGGGCGATGTTTATCTCCTTGTCTCCGCTCTTTATGGCTATTATTGTTAGGCCGTACTTGTTTCTGAAGTCTATGTCTTTGATGCTCTTGTCGCTTAGCTGGGGTGGCACCTTGAGCTCGAAGACCCCGTAGTCACCCTCCAGGCCCAGCTCGTCCAATACTCCCGGGGATACTATGCGGCGGGCCACCCTGACCCCCATCTCTATCTCGGGAAACACCACCCGGTCACAACCTATCTTCTCCAGTACCCTTCCGTGGGTGGCGGTGACCGCCTTCGATATGACATAGGGTACCCCCATCTCCTTGAGCAGAAGCGATGCCAGAATGCTTGCCTCCATGCCGGCTCCAATGGCCACCACCGCGGCGTCTACGTCCTTAATGCCCACTGCGCGCAGGGCCCTCTCGTCGGTGGCGTCCATCTGAACCGCCTGGGTGACTATTCCCTCTATCTCCCGTATCTTGTCTTCCCGGCGGTCTATGGCCAGCACCTGACATCCCATGTCGGCGAGGGTACGGGCCACGCTGCTTCCAAAGCGACCCATACCCAGAACTGCCACGAACTTCACCGCTAAGCGACTACCTCTCTTTTAGTTTATTGCGGTCTTGGCTTCTTCCACCAACCTTTTGAAGGCCTCTGGCTCGTGAATGGCCATCTCTGAAAGCATCTTGCGGTTGATCACTATTCCGGCCTTGTTGAGTCCTCCCATGAACTGGCTATACGAGAGTCCCTCTTGGCGCACTGCTGCGCTTATCCTGGTTATCCAAAGCCTTCTGAAGTCACGCTTCCTGTTCTTCCTGTCACGGTAGGCATAGGTGTGGCCCTTTATGACCGTCTCTTTGGCCATGCCGTAGAGGTTGCCTCGGGCACCCCAGTTGCCTTTGGCCATCTTTAGCCACTTCTTGTGCCTTCTTCTTGTTTTGGTTCCGCCTTTTGCCCTGGGCATTCTCTATCTCCTCCTCAAATGTAGGGAAGCATCCTTCTCACCCGCTTCAACTCCTCCTTGGGGAGCTCGGCGGACTTGCGGAGCCTTCTCTTTCTCTTTGCGGGTTTCTCTTCCAGCAGGTGGCTTTTCCCTGCCTTGCGCCTCATGATTCTACCTTTCCCCGTAACCTTGAACCTCTTGGCCGCACTCTTGTTGCTCTTCATCTTCGGCATCTTCTCACTCCCCGTTTAAGCCTTGACCACCTTGCCCGCCTTCAGGCACTTGGTGCACACCTTTATTCTCTTCACCTCTCCGCTGGGCATCACCACCTTGACCCTCTGGATGTTGGGCATGAACCTGCGCTTAGATACATTGTGGGCGTGGCTTATCTTGTGCCCAGACATGGGTCCTTTTCCGCATATCTCGCATCTTCTCGCCATTGGTCATCTCCTTTACCTACGCATCTCTCCCGCAACAGGGGGGTGCTTATACCCAACCGCTCCTCCCGTGGCAATACGAAAGCCTTCCTCTCTTAGATGAGCGGTTTTCTTCCCCTCCCGTGAAGCGGTGCCCACGATAGCCCACTGGAGAGTTCTATTCAACACCTCTTTGTCGAAGGGGATCGGAGGACGCCGTCCGGGTACCCTTAATTCAGGTGCACTCCGTTTTCTGCCGGATAGGGGTTCCCTTCTTGGGCCTTTCGGTGCCTATCGTGGCCAGAGGCATAGCCCGGCCAGCGGGCAGCTGGCGCAGAGGGCAACCCTCTTTCTGCAATGGTGCTTTGCAGTGACCACCAATAGGGCGTGAAATTCGTTGTATAGGGCAGGATCTGCTGGGAGGTTCTCCATGAATAGCCTTTGGATCTGGTGGTAGTCCCACTCTGACCTTCCAATTCCCATTCGCAACAGAATCCTCTTGGTGTAGGCATCTACCACGAAGAAGGGTTTTCCCAGGGCGTAGAGCAGTATGGAGTCTGCAGTCTCTGGGCCCACTCCACGGATGCCCAGGAGGATGGGGCGTAGAGTGTGCCCCGGTGATTCTGCCATGACTTGGGGGTCTCCTGAGAACTCTTCCACCAATAACTTCAGAAGCTCCCTTAGCCTCTTTGCCTTGAGGTTGTAGAATCCCGAGGGGCGTATTAGCTCGGCCAGCTCTTCCGGTTTCAGGTCCATCATTCTCTCCGGGCTGAGAACCCCGGCTCCTTTCAGGTTTCCTATTGCCCTCTCCACGTTGCTCCAGGCGGTGTTCTGGGTGAGTATTGCCCCCACCATCACCTCAAAGGGGGTGTCGCCGGGCCACCAGTGCTGGGGACCGAACCTCCTTAGCGTGAGCTCGAAAGCGGTTACGAGAAGGTGCCTTGCCGCATCGCTTTTTAAGACCGCTGTCTCCATGAGTAGGGTTATACCCGTCATAAGGGGTATAAGTAAACGCGCATTCTACTTTGGCAATTGACACTTGCAAAAGGGGTTATCTATACTTCCCACACCGGTGCACGAGGAAGGAGGAACTGCGAAGATGATGACATACCAAGAGGTGGTTATCACCCTGGAGAAGTTCTGGGCAGAGAGAAACTGCGTGATACAACAGCCCTACGACATTGAGGTCGGAGCGGGAACCATGAATCCCGCAACACTGCTCAGGGTTCTGGGCCCTGAGCCTTGGAGGGTGGCCTACGTGGAGCCCTCCCGTCGCCCTACAGACGGCAGGTACGGAGAGAATCCCAACAGGCTGCAACACTATTACCAGTACCAGGTCATCTTGAAGCCCTCTCCCGTGGACGTGCAGGATCTCTACCTTGATAGCCTTCGCGCCCTGGGGATAGATCCCATGAAGCACGACATCAGGTTCGTGGAGGACGACTGGGAGTCTCCCACCCTCGGTGCCTGGGGGATAGGTTGGGAGGTGTGGCTTGACGGCATGGAGATCACGCAGTTCACCTACTTCCAGCAGGCGGGAGGCATTGATCTCAAGCCCGTGTGCGTGGAGTTGACCTACGGGCTGGAGCGTATCGCCATGTACATCCAGGGGGTTGACAGCGTGTTCGACCTGGTATGGACCGACAACGTGACCTACGGAGACGTGCACCACCAAGGGGAGGTCGAGTGGTCTCACTTCAACTTCGAAGAGGCAGACGTGGCCATGCACTTCAAGATGTTCGAGATGTGCGAAGAGGAGTCCAAGCGCCTGATAGAGAAAGGGTTGGTTCTCCCAGCCTACGACTACTGTCTCAAGTGTTCCCACATCTTCAACATCCTGGATGCCCGCAACGCCATCAGCGTTAAAGAGAGAACCTCTTACGTTGCCAGGGTTCGCCAGCTGGCCAGGGCGTGTGCGGAGGCCTATGTGAAGCAGAGGGAAGAGATGGGCTTTCCGCTTCTCGCCAAGGGTGCCTTTGGCTACAAACCCAGGGAGGCTAAGTAGAGATAGACTGGGTTCTCCTGTTAGCGGCGCTGCTCATCCTCTTGGAGGGCTTCTTCTCGGGAACCGAGATGGCCCTCATCTCGTGTAACCCCATAAAGATGAAGAGATTGGCAGAGGAGGGCAGGGGAGAGGCTGCGTACCGTTTCATCGAGAACCCCGACAGGCTCTTCGGTACCACCTTGCTGGGTACCAACCTGTGCGTGGTCCTGAACTCTTCCCTGATAACCTGGTACCTTCAGTCTCACCACCACATCAGCTCAGAACTCTACACCACCTTGATACTTTCGCCCTTGGTGCTCCTCTTTGGAGAGATGTTGCCCAAGGCCTATGCCCAGGCGCATCCAGAGAGGGTGAGCCTGGTTATGGCTCCACCCTTGCGATTCTTCTCCAAGGTGTTCTCCCCCGTCAGCAGCGTAATTCTCTTCACGGCCAGGATTCTCACTCCTGCCGGTAACAACAAGGACAGGGAGAGCCTGCTGGTCAAGAAGGACGAGTTGAAGATACTGCTGGACCACCACTCCGAGGGCAGCGACATTCTCGAGGAAGAGAAGCAGCTGATAAAGCGCATATTCACCTTTGGGGATGTGAGGGTGCGCGAGGCCATGAAACCCCTCATAGAGGTGGTGGCCCTTAGTGAGGACGATCCCGTCACCAAGGCCATACAGCTCATTCAGAGCAAGGGGTTCTCGCGGTTGCCGGTCTATTCGGGCAACATCTTCAGGATAATAGGCATAGTATCGGTCTACGACTTAATGCAGGCGGAGAGCGGGGAGACCGAGGTGTCCCAGTTCCTGCGCCCCGCCCTCTTCGTCTCTGAGTTCACCCACGTGGACGACCTCTTGAAGAGGATGCAGAGGGAGAGGCAGGTGATGGCCATAGTGGTGAACGAGCATGGTGCCTGTGTTGGTATAACCACTGTAGAGGACATCCTTGAGGAGCTGGTGGGAGAGATAGAGGACGAATACGACCTCTCCCTATCCCGGGGTGAGAAGAGGATAGAGAAGGTCTCCGGGGGTTACCTGGTGGACGCCAGGATAGAGCTCGACCTTCTGGAGGAGAGGCTGGGGTTGAGGTTTACCAAGCGCGACGTCTACGAGACCTTGGCGGGGCACATACTGTACCACACTGGATTCATTCCTGAGGAGAACTCGAGCATCACCCTGGATGGTGTAACCATCTACATTCAAGAGACCACCGAGAGAAGCATAAGAAGGGTGTTCATACCCGAGATGTCTTGCAAGATAAAGGGATGAGAAGGAGATAGAATGATGAAGCAGGAGAGGTCCAAGGCCATATTCGATGAGGCGATCAGGTATCTTCCCGGGGGAGTGAACAGCCCCGTTAGGGCCTTTGGTTCGGTTGGCGGTACTCCCGTTGTTATTGCCAAGGGGAAGGGCCCGAGGGTGTGGGATGTGGATGGCAACTCTTACATAGACTACGTGGCCTCGTGGGGCCCTCTAATCTTGGGACACGCCCATCCCGAGGTGATCGAGGCGGTTAAAGAGGCCGCCGAGGGGGGAACCAGTTTCGGAGCGCTCACTGAGCTCGAGGTGGTTATGGCCAAGCAGGTGGTTGAGGCGGTTCCTTCAATAGAGATGGTGCGTTTCGTCAACTCGGGCACCGAGGCCACCATGAGCGCCATAAGGCTTGCCCGTGGGGTTACAGGCAGAAGCAAGATAGTGAAGTTCGAGGGTTGTTACCACGGGCACGTGGATTACCTCTTGGCCAAGGCAGGATCGGGGGTGCTCACCTTCGCACTGCCCGGCACCCCGGGGGTGCCAGAGAGCTTCACCTCCGAGACCCTCATCGCCAGGTTCAACCAGCTGGATAGCGTGGAGGAGCTCTTCGAGAAGAACGGGAACGAGATAGCCGCCGTGATCCTGGAGCCCGTTATGTGCAATGCGGGGGTGATTCTGCCCGAGCCGGGGTTTCTGGAAGGGCTGCGTGAGCTGACCCGGCAGCACGGTGCCCTGCTCATATTCGACGAGGTTATCACTGGCTTCAGGGTGGCGTACGGTGGAGCCCAGGAACTCTACGGTGTGATGCCCGACCTCACCTGCCTTGGAAAGATAATAGGGGGTGGCCTTCCCGTGGGTGCCTACGGTGGCAAGAGGGAGATAATGGAGCAGGTTGCCCCCGTTGGAGAGGTTTACCAGGCTGGAACCCTTTCTGGTAATCCCCTTGCCATGGCTGCCGGTTCCAAGACCTTGGAGATACTGGCTCGCCCTGGCACCTACCAGCGTCTGGAGGAGCTTGGGTCCCAGGCGGAGGAGAACCTTAGGGGAATTCTGGATGAGCACCGCGTGAAGGCCTGGATCAACAGGGTGGGTTCGGTGATGTGTCTCTTCTTCACCCCTGGCCCCGTTGAGAGTTACCAGGATGCACTCACATCCAACACCGATCTCTATGCCTCCTACTTCTGGAGGATGCTGGAGAGGGGGGTTGCCTTGGCACCTTCCCAGTTTGAGGCCGCCTTCATTTCGTGTGTTCACACCTCGGAGGAGCTCGAGGAGACGGCCAGGGCAGTGGAAGAGGCCATTCTCTCTATGAAAAGGGATAACATACTGTAGATTATGGGGTTCCAAGTTTGAGAAATTTTTTACAAGCAGGGGTTGACTGCAACATACCCCCTTGCTACAAGGAGCCCCGTTTCCAGCAGGGGTCGAAGGAAGGCTTGAGGAGAGGGTAATCGCAAAAGGCGGTAGATGGTTAAAAGAGCTTATCAACCTCAGCTCCTTGGGTCTGACCCTGGTGATTGCCACCATGATAGGGTTCGGGTTGGGGGTGTATGTGGATCACAAGTTTCACACCAACCCGTGGGGTTCGCTGGGGGGGCTTTTGCTGGGGCTTGCTTCGGGGTTCTACACCTTGGTGAAAGAATCCCTGAAGGGCATGCGCAAGGCTGAGAGGGAGGACGAGAGGGCAAAAGATGGTTCTGGCGAGAATGGAGCGTAGAGGATGGGCCTTGCTGGGGGGTATGCTGGTGGCAAGCCTGCCTTGGTTGGATCCCAAGGTCACCTTGGGAGTGGCCGTGGGTGGGGTTCTTGCCCTGTGCGACTTCGGGCTCATGAGAAGGGTGCTCGCTCCAGTGGTGAAGAACGGCGGAGGAAAGGGGGCCCTCTTCGTTATCCAGGCATTGAAGTATCTGGTGATGGGAACGGTTTTGGGAACCCTCTTCTGGTTTAAGGTGGTGAATCCCCTCGCCTCGGTGGTTGGGTTGTCGATAATGTTCCTGATCCCGTTTCTCTATCTTTTCGATACAAAACGCGAGCTTGAGGAGGTTGCCTGAGTCCTATGTACGAACCGTATGTTATAAACCCGTTGGGTCACGGACTCCATAATGCCCACATCTTCCTGGTGTGGGTGGTTATGGCGATTCTCATAGTTATTGCCCTGCTGGCCAAGAGATCCCTCAGCATAGTTCCCAGGGGGTGGCAGAACGTGATGGAGGCCTACGTGGAGGGCATGCTGGACTTCATGGAGGACACCTTGGGGGGCAAGGATCCGCGGCCGTACCTTCCGTTGATTGCCACGGTTTTCCTCTTCGTGCTCTTGTCCAACTGGCTGGGGTTGGTTCCTGGATTCACTGCTCCTACGAGTAACTGGAACACCACCATTGCCCCTGCCATAGTGGTGTTCTTCTTCTATCATTTTGTGGGTATCAAGAAGCACGGAGTCATAAAGTACTTCAAGCACTTTGGTGGGCCGGTCTGGTGGTTGTCACCGGTGATCTTCGTGCTAGAAACCATAGGGCACTTTGCTAGAATTCTCTCGCTCTCTATTCGTCTTTTTGGAAACATCTTTGGCGAAGAGAACCTCTTCATGGTGCTGTTCACCCTGGTTCCCCTTCTGGTACCGGTGCCGGTGATGTTCATGTCGGTATTCTTTGGGTTGATCCAGGCGTTGGTGTTCACGCTGCTCTCCATCGTCTATATCGCCTTGGCGGTGGAGGACGAAGAGCATTGAGAAGGAAGGAAACACGATAACCCCAACTAGTGAAAGGAGGGATAGACGTTGAGAAAGGTTGTATACGGGGTTCTGGCTTCTTTAGCGGTACTGGCTCTCGTTTCTCCTGCTATGGCCTCTGAGGCTGCTGCAGGGCTTGAGCTGAAGATAGCGGCCTTGGGCATGCTCAAGTTTGCCGCTATTGCCGCGGGCATTGGCTTGGGCATCGCAGCTGGTCTCTGTGGTATCGGCCAGGGTATGGCTGTAAACGCAGCCATGCAGGGTATGGCTCGTAACCCTGAGGCTTCAGGAAAGCTGACAGTGGGAATGATCATCGGTTTGGCCATGATCGAGGCTCTCACCATCTACTCCTTGGTGGTGGCTCTGATCATTCTCTTTGCCGACCCATTCAAGGCTGTGCATTTGATTATGGGCTAAGCCTTAACGGGCTAAACGGTGATAGGGGGCGTTACGCCCCCTATCGCTTTGTGGTTTCATGTGAAAGTGAACACAGGCATAATGAGGTGGCAATGAGGGTTAAGATCCCAGAGGTTACCATAGGAAGGCTTTCTCTCTATCTCAGGTGTCTCAACGAGATGGAGGCCGAGGGGATGACGGTGGTCTCTTCGGCTGAGCTGGGCAGGCGTTCGGGCATCAATCCGGCCCAAATCAGGAAAGACCTTGCCTACTTTGGCGAGTTTGGAACCCGCGGCGTGGGTTACTACGTGGCTGAGCTGAAGAAGAACATCAAGGAAGTTATGGGGGTGAACCACCCTTACGAGGTGGCCTTGGTGGGCGTGGGTAACCTTGGCAATGCCCTCTTGAGGTACAAGGGATTTCAGCGTCACGGCTTCAGGATAACCGCTGCCTTCGACATAGACCTCAACGACAAGGAGATGCCCGAGGGGTGTATCCTTTACCATGCCGACGAGATGGAGAAGGTTCTCCAGGAGAGGGGGATAAAGATTGCCATCGTGTCGGTTCACCAATCCAGCGTTCAGGAGGTTATAGATCGCCTTGCCAAGGCTAACGTGAAGGGAGTGCTCAACTTCGTTCCCACCAAGGTTTCGGTTCCCGAAGGAATGACGGTGAGAGACGTTGACATGGGAACTGAGCTCGACATTCTGACCTTTTACTTGAGTCTTCAAGATAAGTGAGGCTTACTTATATAAGCTCTGTAGTTCTTGTTCTGTTCTTTTTAAGAGGTGGTGAGTGAGGAATCTTAAAACCCGATTGGTAGATATTTTGATAGAAAGGTCTTTCAAGTTAAGCGATAGGCCCGTTTTTAGGCTGGCTTCAGGTAGATTGAGCAATTACTATATAGATTGTAAACCTACCACTATGAGTCCAGAAGGTCTTTCCGTTATTGGTCCCCTTGTTTTATCTATGGTGAATAAATGGGTAGTCTCTGCAGTAGGGGGATTGACTTTAGGAGCGGATCCCATCGCGTATGCTACAGCCTACGCGTCCAGTCTTGCAGGTACCCCATTGAGTGCCTTCGTCGTGAGAAAGAGTGCCAAGGATCACGGGACTTGCAGGCTAATAGAAGGTCCGGTATCTCCCGGAGATAGGGTTGCCATACTGGAAGATGTTATCACTACCGGGGGCTCTACCCTGAAGGCGATAGATGCTGCAAAGGGGTTTGGACTTGACATCGCTGGGGTGGTGGCTCTCGTGGACCGCCAGGAAGGTGGCAGAGAGGTTATAGAGTCTCTTGGGTTTCATGTAGTTGCTGTGGTAACCAGAGATGAGCTCGTCTCAAAAGTCAAAGAGAGTAAATA
>CAZMTB010000034.1:0-5708 GCA_964569095.1 uncultured Aquificales bacterium | reverse complement strand
GCAGGCGGTGGTGGGATACGGAAGGGCAGAGAAGGAGCAGGTGAAGCTGCTGATTAAGCAGCTGTTGAATATAGAGGAAGACCTCTCCAGTGACGAGGCAGACGCCTTGGCCGTGGCGCTCTGCCACCACCAGAGGGAAGGAATGAGAAGGGCAATAGACCATGCTTCACAGCCTTAGGGGAAGGGTTCTGGAGAAGGGGGAAGACTGGGTGGCCCTTGAAGCCGCCGGCATAGGTTTCAGGCTCAGCATTCCCCTATCCACCCACTACCGGCTTCCCAGAGAGGGGGAGGAGTGTCTCCTCTACACGGTGCTACAGATAGGCCAGCAATCGGTGAGGCTCTTCGGCTTCTCCACCAAGGAGGAGAGGGAGATATTCATTCAGCTCACCTCCATTCCCCGTATGGGCTCCAAGGCGGCCCTCTCGGTGATCTCCCACCTCTCCATAGGTGACCTGTGGGAGGCGGTGAAGTCGGGAGACGCAAAGAGACTCCAGTCCATTCCAGGGGTGGGAGCCAAGTCTGCCAGCAGGCTCATCACCGAGCTGAGGGCAAAGCTGCCCCAAGAGAGCGGGGTTACCACCGGGATGGCCCATCCCTCCATCCAGAAGGAGTACGAGGGAGTGGTGGCCGCCCTTGCCAGCCTTGGATACGGAAAGGGAGAGATAGAGAGGGCGGTGAAGGAGCTTCAATCGCGGCAGGAGAGCCTGTCCGAGGAGGAGGCGTTGAAGGCCGCCCTACTTTTGTTAGGATAGGAACATGCCAAAGGACGAGACCAGGTTGGTGAGCGGCAAGCCCACGGCGGAAGACACCCTGGTGGAGGGGTCCCTTCGTCCCTCGCGCCTCGACGAGTACATCGGGCAGGAGAAGGTGAAGGAGAACATGAGGGTCTTCATCTCTGCCGCCAAGAGCAGGGGAGAACCCATAGACCACTGCCTCTTCTACGGTCCACCTGGACTCGGCAAGACCACCCTGGCGGGGGTGCTCGCCCACGAGATGGGTGTGAACCTGAGGATCACCTCGGGACCGGTTCTCGAGAGGGCAGGAGACCTCGCCGCCATCCTGACGGGGCTGAAAGAGGGAGACATCCTCTTCATCGACGCGATCCACCGCATGAATCCATCCGTTGAAGAGATACTCTACCCCGCCATGGAGGAGTTCTCCATCGACATCATCGTGGGACAGGGACCCGGGGCGAGAAGCATACGCCTCAACGTTCCACCCTTCACCCTTGTGGGGGCAACCACCAGGCTGGGACTGCTCACAGCCCCTCTGAGGGAGCGTTTCGGGGTGGTGCTCAGGCTGGAGTTCTACACCCCGGAAGAGCTACAAACCATCATCATGCGTTCCGCCAAGATCCTGAAGGTTGAGATAGAAGAGAAGGGAGCCTACGAGATAGCCCGCCGTTCCCGGGGAACCCCGAGGGTGGCAAACAGGCTGTTGAAACGGGCAAGGGACTACGCCCAGGCAAGGGCCGACAGCGTCATCACCCTGGACGTGGCAAAGAAGGCCCTGGAGATGATGGAGATAGACGACGGCGGACTGGACGCGCTGGACAGGGAGTTTATGTTAACCATCATAGACAAGTTCGGGGGCGGACCCGTGGGCATAGAGACCATCGCCGCCTCCCTCAGCGAAGAGAAACAGACCCTGGAAGACGTGTGCGAGCCGTACCTGCTCCAGCAGGGGTTCATCAAGCGCACCCCCCGGGGCAGGGTGGCAACGGCCTTGGCATACCGGTACTTCAACAGAAAACCCGCCGCCCAAGGCGGCACCCTCAGCCTGGAAGACCTTAGGGAGGAGAAGTGAGATGCTGAAGAAGATAAACCACATAGGAATCGCCGTGCGAAGCATAGAGTCGGGCATCGCCCCTTACAGGGCGCTGGGCCTGGAGCCCGAGGGAGAAGAGGTGGTGGAGGAGCAGAAGGTGAGGGTGGTCTTTCTCACCGTGGGAGAGAGCAGGATAGAGCTGCTCGAGCCCACCTCTCCCGACTCTCCCGTGGCCAAGTTCATCGAGAAGAAGGGAGAGGGAATTCACCACATCGCCTTCCAGGTAGAGAACATCGAGGAGGCATTGGCCCAGGCAGAAGCTCAGGGGCTAAGGCTCATAGACAAGAGTCCCCGTTCGGGGGCCCATGGTACCCGCATAGCCTTCCTGCACCCAAAGTCCACCGGCGGCGTACTGATGGAGCTCTGCGAGGAGAGCCACGGCTAAGCTGGTAAAAGGTCTCTACACCGGCCTCTGGGCAGTGGGTGGAATGGTCTCTTCCCCCTACCTCGCCTACAAGCTGGCCACCACCCCCAAGTACCGGAAGGGACTGAAGGAACGGCTGGGTATCTCGCTACCCAAGGCCCCCGCAAGCAACCCTATATGGTGCCACGCGGTCTCTATGGGAGAGGTGATCGCCGTCTCCGAGCTGCTCAAGAGGGTGAAGGAGGAGTGGCCCAGCATTCCCCTCTACCTCTCCACGGTGACCGTCACGGGCCAAGAGACGGCATCGACACGCCTTGGGGGCGTTGCAGACGCCGTCTTCTACCTCCCCTTTGACCTGCCACCGGTGGTCTCGCGGGTGGTCAACCGGGTGAGACCCCGCATCTTTCTGGTGGCAGAGACCGAGCTCTGGCCAGGACTAATCACCGAGCTGGGAGAGCGAAAGATTCCCCAGATCCTGGTCAACGGCAGGCTGTCACCTGGCTCTTTCAAGAACTACCACGCCTTCAAGGCCTTCATGCGCCCGCTCCTGGGCAGGTTCAACAGGCTATGCATGCAGTCGAGGAGAGACGCCGCCCGCATGGTCGCCCTGGGGGCACCGGCAGAGAAGGTGCTCTTCACGGGAAACCTGAAGTACGACACCATCATCGCCTCCTTGGACGAGATAGACCCCCAAAAGGTGCGAGAAGAGCTGGGCATACCGGGGGGTTCAAAAGTGGTGGTGGCGGGAAGCACCCACCAAGGGGAAGAGGAGGCCATGCTGGACCTGCTGAGAGATGCTCCAGAAGACGAAAGGCCCCTGCTGGTGCTCGCGCCGAGGCACCCCGAGAGGTGGGACGAGGCGGCCCGGCTGCTGGAAGAGAGGGGGATCGGCTTCGTGCGCCGCAGCAGCGGCATGCCGGTTGAAGAGAACCGGGTGTTGCTACTGGACACCCTGGGAGAACTGGCGAGGGCCTATTCAGTGGCAGATGTGGCCTTCGTGGGAGGCTCACTGGTGGAGAAAGGGGGACACAACCCCCTGGAGCCTGCAGCGCTTGGGGTTCCAGTGGTGATGGGTCCCCACCTCTTCAACTTCCAGGAGGTCTCCCAGCTACTCTCGAAGGCAGGGGGACTATCGGTGTGCCAAGGTGCAGAGGAGGTGGTAGCCCAAATCACCCACCTGCTGACCCATCCCGAGGAGACAAAGGCCATGGGAGAGAGAGGAAGAGAGGCCGTCTTGCAGAACCGGGGCGCCCTGGAGAGAACCCTCCAGGTGATAGCAGAGGTGGTGGAGAAGGCCACCAACAAAACGACGGGTTAATCAAGCCCGCGTTGAAAAAGACGGGTCAAGAGAAGAACCTCTCAACCTCTTCCTGCAACCTCTCCAGGGTATCCCTGTATGAGTACTCCCTATTCTCTTTTGCGTGAACCTCCACCTCGAGGGCAAGTTCCCTCAAAGAGTCCAGCCCGAGGTTACCCAGGGAACCCTTCAAGGTGTGGGCCACCCTGCCGAGGGCCTCGTAGTCTTCCCCCTCCACTGCGGCCTCCGCCTCCCTTAGCAGCTCTTTGAGCGACTCCCTGGCCGTATCCATGAAGGCCGACAGGTCTTCCTCAGGAATCCCGTAGGTCTCAACCAGACGCCTTTTCAACTCGTCCAGGGCAACAGAAGGCCTCTCGCAGCAGGGCCTCTCTTCATCTTCCGAATCATAAGCTAAAAATCTGGCAATAATCTTTCTGAAGTCCCTGAGATCAAAGGGTTTACTAAGATAATCGTCCATCCCCGCTTCATGGGCCCTATCGCGGTACTCCTCAAAGGCGTGGGCGGTTAGGGCTATGACTGGCACCCTTCTTCCCCTCATCCTCTCCACCAGCCTATCGAGCAGATCCGGCTCCAGTTCAATCCCCTCGGGCACCTCTGGCGTTCTGCCGTCCTCGCAGGCCCTGATGATCTCCGTGGCGGCGAAACCGTCCATCTTCGGCATCTGGACATCCATCAAGACGAGGTCGAAATCCTCCTCTGCAAGGCGTTCCAGTGCCTCTATGCCATCGGATGCAGCCACCACCCTGTAACCCTCTTTGGCAATAAGCGTCTCCATGAGCACCCTGTTAAGCTCGGTGTCCTCAACGAGGAGGATCTTCACCACCTTACCCACAAAAACTCTCTCCTCTTCAGAAGACTCTTCGTGCTCAACCCAGGATTCACAGCACAGTCGTGCGATGACCCTCAAGAGGGGCAGGTGGAACACCGGTTTGGGAACACAGGCGTCAATCAGGCATCCCCACTCGGAGTCACACCAAGATTCAACCGTACTATGCATGGGCAAGCAGATGAGAAAAAGTGTTTTTTTTCTCTCCTTAAACCCGCTGAATCTGAAGAAAAACTCCTCAGAAAGGGCATCTGCATCGGCTATCACCATCAGCTTATCCCACCGGTTAAGCCCCTTCTCCAGCAAGTCCAACAGCTCTCCTTCCCCTCTCACCGCCTCGACCTCAAAACCAAATCTCAGCAAAGCAGCGGAAACCGCTTTCTCAGTCCACCAAGTTTTCGAGAGAAGTAGGGGCTTAACCCTCTCTCTCATCCCCTCCTTCCTGAACCTCTCCATCAAGAGATTCAGCTCGTCTCGGGAACGGGGATACGAGCTGTCCAGCTGAAAGGGAATGTTGATGGTGACCTGGGTACCAACTCCTTCCTCGCTTTCAATGGCTATCCTCCCTCCAAGACCCCTTACCAGCTCCCTGGTGATGGAAAGGCCAAGTCCCGTTCCCCCAACCTCCTTGGTCATGCTGTCGTCACCCTGAACGAAGGGCTCAAACACACCCTCAAGTTTATCCTTGGGTATTCCCACTCCCGAGTCTATCACCTTGAAGACCAATTCAACTTTATCGTCCTCCCATGAACCCAAGGATACGCTAAGCACAACGTAACCCTTATTGGTGAACTTGAGAGAGTTGCCCAACAGGTTTCTCAGGATCTGGCCCAGCTTGTAAGAGTCACCCACCAGGTGGATCGGCACGTCGGGTGCCACGTGGCTCACCACGTCCACCTTCTCTCTTTTGGGACTGAAGGAGAATATCTCCACCGACTCCTCAACCACCTTGAGCAGGTTGAAGGGCTCTTTTCTGAAACTCATCATGCCCGCCTCGATCTTGGCAAGGTCGAGAACGTCGTTCAGTATTGAGAGCAAAGCCTTCCCCGCGTGGTGTATGCTCGAGACCAGCCTCTCCTGCTCCTCGTCGAGGTCCATCTCCTTGAGTATCTGGGACATGCCTATGATGGCGTTTAAGGGGGTGCGTATCTCGTGGCTCATGTTGGCCAAGAAGGCGCTCTTGGACTGGCTTGCCGCCCTAAGCTCCTCCTCTATTCTTTTCCTTTCGGTGAGGTCATGGCCCACCGAGATAAGCTCCACTACCTCTCCCCTGTGATTCCTCAAAGCAACATGATTCCATGCCACCCATACCTTGGTACCATCAGCACAAACATTCTCAACCTCCAAGTAGGAGTAAGAATCAGGATCCTGGA
>CAZMTB010000033.1:0-6022 GCA_964569095.1 uncultured Aquificales bacterium | reverse complement strand
CAGTATCACCCTGCGGCAACTGATGCCCTTGCAGGGGAAGCTGGACCCGAGCATGACGCTGTAGCACTTTCTACCCTCCACCTCTTCCGCCTCCACCCGAAAGAGCCTTCGCAGAGCATCGTTCATCATCAGGACGTTCATTTGACGGTCTATCACCAGGATCCCCGAGGGTAGGGCATCAAGGGTGGTCTCGAGCACGCTCTTGGCCCTGGAGAGTTCAACGGCCCTCTGCTCCATCCTGAGGCGGTACCTCTCGTGCTCCCTCTGCACACTCCGAAGGCGCTGGTGGCAAGAGGATAGCTCTGCCCTAAGCCTTTGAATCTCTTGGCTCACCTTCCTAATTCCCCCTGGTCACCGGCAAGGCCACCAGAAAGGCGGCTCCGTGGGGAGGGTTGTTGCGCACCTCTATTCTCCCCCCGTGAAGCTCCTCCACTATTCTCTTGGCAATGGCGAGTCCCAGCCCGGTACCCCTGCTCTTGGTACTAAAGAACGGCTTGAAAATGGCGGGCAACACGTCTTCCGGAATCCCTCCCCCCGTATCCTCGATCTCCACGCACACCCAGTCTCCATCCTCTTCTCTCTTCTGGTAGCTCTTCACCCTCAGAACCCCGTGTCCCAGGGAAGCCATGGACTCCAGGGCGTTGTTTATGAGGTTGGTCAACACCTGGCGAATCTGGCCGGGATCCACCTCCACCTCTGGAATCTCCCTCTCCAGGTGCTTCACGAGCACAACCTTCTTGTCCCTCAAGTCCTCGGCGAAAAGAAAGAGCAGCTCGTCGAGGATCCGGTTCAGGTCTACCCGCCTCTTCACCTTGATGGGCTTCCTGGCGTATCCCAAGACGTTGGAGAGAATCCTCTCGCTCTCCTCCACCTCCTTCACTATGGCCTCAAGGTACCTCTTGTCGGGATGGTCATCGGCCATCTTGTTGAGAAGCTTCCTCGCCAGGCCACCAATGGCCACCAGCGGGTTCTTGAGGTCGTGGGCGATACGGGCCGAGAGTTCCCCAAGGGTGGCCATGCGCTCCGCCTCCAGAAACCTGGCCTGGGCATCCTTGAACTCCTTGTCGAGCTCCTGGATGGTAGACTGGCTTTGGGCGCTGGCAATGGCCAGGGCCGCCTGCTGACCCATCATGGCCAGAATCCTGGTCTCCTCTGTGGAGAAGACCCCTCCTTTACCAACCACCACAAAACCATCGGTCTCCCCTCCCCGGGCACTCAGGGGAACTCCCATGAGACTCATCCCTTCAGGAACCCCTACCTCTGGGGGAAGTATCTCACCGGGAAGGGGAAAGGGCTCGTCCATGGAGGGAGGCGTCACCCTCTCCAAAGAGAGAGCCGTTCCTTGCAACGAGACCACCTTTCTCGAAACCAGGAGATGAGAGATCTCCTGGTGAACGGCCTCCCACCTGCCCTGCCAGGGAGAGCCTCCCCGCCCAGGTAGTACACCCACCTCACCTGAAAAGACCCTCCCATCTCCGTGGGAGAAGAAGAGTGCCAGCGGGAAACCCAGGCCAAGGTGAGGATCGGTTAAACCCTGCAAGAACAGGAGTATCCTCTTGGTGGGATTACTGGTGAGACGATAGGCATTACCCAGCTCGTAGAGGGTAGATAACCTGGAAATCTGCCTCTCCTTTTCGGAAAGCAAGAGGTTGAGGCGCTGGAAGAGGTTGATGTTTTCGAGGAAGACCTGGGAGATCTCGGCAAGCAACCTCAGGATTCTTCTGTCGGTACGTGATAGCCCCCTTCCGGGATCCGGGAAGACCTCGATGAGACACCTCTCCCCTTCCACTTCCCTGATGGTGAAGATGGCCCCTTTACCTCCAGAAAGGCGCTCCCCTGCCGGATAAGAGGCCTCTGCCCTCTCTCCTCCTTGGACAAGCCTCACCCTCACTAGGCGGGGAGAGAGAACCTGGTAGGCAGCCCCTGCGATCTCCTGTGCAAGTCCCCCAAGGTCCATGGCCTTTCCCAGGCGACCCACCGCACGGTAAAGGCTTCCCATTCTGCGGGATGACTCCTCCGCCTCCCGCCTCTTTCTGAACCCCGAGTGGGCTATGCACAACTGCTTGCACAGGGTAGAGAGAAGCAGGGTCTCCTCCTCCACCAGAGGAGTCTCTCTTTCAATGGCAAGGGTGGCCTTCACCCCGTCTCTCTCGGAAGAGAAGCGGTGAACGCTCTCATCTCGAGAGGTACGAAGGCGCCCCTTCGGAAAGACGAGGGCGTTCTCTCCCTCCACCCTAAGAACCACCCTCTGCGCTTCGAGACTCTCGCCCACAATCCGGAGCACCCGTAATGCACCTTCCCGAAAGGAACCTGCACTGAAGAGGGCATCACAACAACCCGCTCCCATCAGGAGCAGCTGGTGACACCTCTCCTCGGGCATGGATCACTCCTCCTCGTCAAGTTCCTGCTCTTCGTCCACCTGGAAGAGCTCTGCAACGCCTTTAAGACCTTTCTGGGACAGGCACTGGTCTAGATACACCCTCTCATCCTTGTCTAGAACCTTTTTCAAGTGCCCTTTTATCTCCCTAGAATCGGTCACCTTCACCACGGATTTCGCTTCGCCAGGTGGAAATCCAACCAGCAAGAAGGGACCCTTCTGTGGCTGTTTGAAATACTCCTTCCCGTTTCCTATTCTAACAGAGTTGTCCGCCCCCACCTCGTTCACCACCATCACCATCCCTTTGGGACTGCTCTCGTCTTTTATGATTTTGGTGAGAAGCTCAACGTCGTGCCTAAGCCGTTCCAGCCTCGCCTCTATGCTGGTGATGGTATCCCCGTAATCCTGGAGCTCCTCAACCATCTTCTTGGCAAAGAGGGGAAGCTTTGGAAGAAGCTGCTCCTCCACCTTGGGATCCCCCTCCACCAGCTTGAGAATAAGGCTCTTTATCCTGAGGTCTGGAACATTCAGGTTCTTAAATATGCTGCCCCTGAGCATGCGCACGAGGGCGGTCAACTTACCATCCCTCTTCTTCTTCACCTCCTCAAGCTCCGTGGAGGTCTTCACTATCCTTCTCTCCGCCTCCTCCTTCTGGTCCTTCAGTTTCTCTATCTCTATCCTCTTCTTCTCCACCTCCATAGGATCTATCACGAAGTTGTTGACCCCCGAGGTGTCAACGATGAGAATGAGTTTGGTGGCAGCAATGGTGGTATGGTTGAGGTTCTTCACCACCGAGACGATCTCCCCCTCTACTCTCCCTCCAGAGAGCATGTTGATCTCCACAGAGCGGCTCTTCACCGTGGCGTTATTGGCCCTGGCAATCACGGTCTTCCCGTCGCACTCCACGTGGGCACCGGTGACGATGTTCAAGTTGCACTCCTCCTCGGCACGGATAACCGCCCCGGAGGCAATTGTACCCTTAACAATCACCACCCTTCCATCCACCACGGCGTTTCTGCCCACGCTGCCCTTTATCTCGATGGCTTTGCCTGGGGAAACCACCTTGAAGCCATCCTTGACCGCGTCTGTAGTCTCCACGTCTGCACCGGAGATGAGAATGTCCACCCCCTGGGAACGGTCCACCATGTCCACGCTCCCCGTGGAGTAGTCCACCCCTGCCAGCTTCAAAACGGGAGAGAGGGAGATCTTCCCCTTCTCTATCACCACGAAACCGTCCACCTTGGCCACGATCTCGTAGAGCTTCTTCTTGCCCCTGGAACTCTCCCTCACCTCCAGGGTCTCCTCGTCCACCACGAAGGGAAGGGGAGGTATCGGTTTGAAGGGGATCACGGCTCCATTCACCTTCACCCCCATCTCTCCAGGGAAGAACTCTATTGAGACCACTACGCTTCCCGGTTCCACCTTTCTCTCAGTGTATCCCCTATCCTTGAAGTCTATACGCCCAGAGCGCTTGTCTATCACCTTTCCCGCATAGGTGATGAGGGGAACGTGGTAGATCTCCTCCCGGGAGGGGTGCACCACGGGACGACCCTTGGCAACCACAAAGGTGCTCATCTCCCGCTTGCCCTTGGACCACTTCTCCAGGATCTTGCGCCACTCCTCCTTGATCTCCTCGTCGCTCACCAGACCGTAGATCACCCCCTCAAGGGCCATCTTGGAACGGGTCTTTCTCAGCAGTTCCCCCAAAGCGGGCTCCTCGTTTCCGGGCTGAAAGAAGACCCTGGTGGTGGGCAACACCCGAAGGGTGGCCATGGGAATGGGATACTCCTCCTCGTCCAGAATGGCGTCAAAGACCTCCACATAGGTGTAGGTGGCCGGAAAGATGTCCAAGGTGTACTCTGCCACGTAACCCTGGGTGGTGGGCACGTGGTAAACATCCATAGAGACCACCTCGAAGGAGAGATCGCTGGGCTCCATGCCGTACTCTGCGGCGATCTCTTCCAGGGCCCTTGCGGGATCCCTGGTCTTTACCTGCCTACCCTTGGGCATCTGCCGGTGCCTCCTCCTTGTGTCCACACCTGGGACAGACCAGTTGGTTCCTCTGCTGCATCAGGTAAGAAAGTCCGCACTCCGGACACTCCATCTGAACCGGTTTACCGTTGGCAATGGTCTTGCACTTGGGGTACCGATTACACCCGTAGAACACCCCTCTCCTGCTCCTCCTCGGCACCAAAGTCCCGTCACATCCCTCTCTGTAGCACGGCATCTCGAACTCCGCCTCCAGCTTGGGACCCTTCATGGGCTGGGTATAGCGGCACTCTGGATATCCGGTGCACCCCAAAAACTGGCCAAACCTGCCAAACTTTATCTCAAGAGGCTTGCCGCACTGGGGGCACAGCTGCTCCTTCTCCAGCTTGATGGATCGCACCTTCTGCATCCCCTCTTCCGCCCTGGACAGCTCCTGGGAGAAGGGTGTGTAGAACTCCTTCACGATATCCACCCAGTTCTCCTTTCCCTCCTCCACCTTGTCCAGATTCTCCTCCATCTGGGCGGTGAAACCGTAATCCACTATCTGGGGAAAGTGCTCCACCAAGAGGGAGCTCACCAGCCTACCCAGAGGCGTGGGGAAGAGGGTTCTCTTCTCCCGCCTCACGTATCCCCTCTCCTGGATGGTGGAGATGATGGTGGCGTAGGTGCTGGGCCTGCCAATGCCCTTCTCTTCCAGGGTCTTCACCAGAGAGGCCTCGGTGTATCTCGGGGGAGGCTGGGTGAAGTGCTGAGAGGGAAGAACCTCTACGACTTTCAGCTCTTCCCCTTTCTCCACGGGAGGAAGTTTGCCGTCCTTCCCGCCCTCCGCCTCCTCTTCCTCTCCTTCGATGTAGAGAACCCGGTACCCCTTGAATCTCAATACCGATCCCGTGGCCTTGAAGAGGGCATCTCCCGCCGAGATCTCCACGGTGGTCGTATCAAAGATGGCTGCCTTCATCTGGCTCGCAAGAAACCTCTTCCAGATAAGGGAGTAGAGCCTCCAGAGATCCCTTGACAGCATCCCCTTCAACTGCTCTGGAGTTCTCTCTACAGAGGTGGGACGGATACACTCGTGGGCCTCCTGCGCACCCTTCTTGCTCTTGTACCTGGGGGGCTGTGAGGGAAGAAAGTCCCTTCCCCAGGTGGACTTCACGAACTCCCTGGCCTCGTCCTGGGCCTCCTTGGCCACAGATACCGAGTCGGTTCTCATGTAGGTGATGAGACCAACGCTGCCCTCTCCCTCCAGCTCCACACCCTCGTAGAGCTGCTGGGCCAGCATCATGGTCTTCTTGGCGGTGAATCCCAGCTTCCTACCTGCCTCCTGCTGCAGGGTACTGGTGATGAAGGGAGGGGGAGGGGACTGGCGGCGGGCCTTCTTCTTCACCTCCGCAACGACGAACCTCTCTCCCCTTAGGGCATCAACGATATTAGAAGCCTCCTCTTCCTTGCCCAGAGAGGCCTTTTTGCCCTTCCACTTGAAGAGCTTGGCCTTGAACCGTGGAGGCTTGGACGCTTCCAGAAGGGCCTCTATCTCCCAGTACTCCCTGGGAACGAACGCCTCGATCTCGTCCTCTCTCTCGCAGATGAGCCTTAAGGCAACCGATTGCACCCTGCCCGCCGAAAGCCCCTTCTGCACCTTCTTCCAACGGTGGGAGC
>CAZMTB010000032.1:0-1832 GCA_964569095.1 uncultured Aquificales bacterium | reverse complement strand
TGGAGGTGGCCAACACCCCCAACATGGACCGCATGGCCCGAGAGGGCACCTGCTGCTGGGCAAAGACGGTGCCACAAGGCATGGCCCCCGGGAGCGACGTGGCCAACCTGTCGGTGATGGGCTACGATCCCAGGCGGTTCTACACGGGAAGGGCACCAATAGAGGCCGCCAGCATGGGGGTGGAGCTGAAGGAGGGCGACATCGCCTTTCGCTGCAACCTTGTCACCATCGAGAACGGCGTGATGAAGGACTACAGCGCTGGCCACATCACCACCGAGGAGGCCGCCCTCTTAATAGGGGACCTGCAGAGGGAGCTTGGTGACGACAGGTTCTCCTTTCATCCAGGGGTGAGCTACCGCCACCTCATGGTCTGGAGGGGAGGCCCCAGGGAGGCGGGGTGCACACCTCCCCACGACATCTCCGACCAGGAGGTGAAGGACCACCTGCCCAAAGGGGAAGGCAGGGAGGAGCTGCTGGAACTCATGGAGAGGGCCAAGGCCATCCTTGCGGAGCACCCCGTGAACAGGAGGCGGGTGTCAGAGGGCAAGAACCCGGCAAACTCCGTCTGGTTCTGGGGAGAGGGCCCCCGTCCCTGGCTTCCGGCCTTCGAGGAACGCTTTGGCCTGACGGGAGGGGTCATCTCTGCGGTGGACCTGGTGAAAGGGATAGGGGTGCTGGCAGGACTGGAACCCGTCTCGGTGCCCGGGGCAACGGGATACATCGACACCAACTACCGGGGAAAGGTTGAGGCCGCCCTGGAGGTGCTAAGGCATCGCCAGTTCGTCTACATACACATCGAGGCCCCCGACGAGGCGGGACACCAGGGCAGCGTGGATACCAAGGTTCGGGCAATAGAGGACTTAGATTCCAAGGTGGTGGCACCCCTCTTGGAATGGGCAAGGGAGTCGGAAAGGAGGGTTAGGATACTCTTGACCCCCGACCATCCCACCCCCATCGAGATAAAGACCCACTCCTCGGATCCCGTTCCCTTCGTCATCTGGGACAACCGGAGAGCCGTGGAGGGGGCAGGGGCCTACAACGAGCGGGCCTTTGAGCACCTGAAGCCCTACACGGTGGACCCCGGCTTCAAGGTGGCCTACCTGTTGACCCAGAAGGTGTGCACCGGCTGCCACGAGGGCTGTAACGGATAGAGCAAGAGGCGCCCAAAAGGCGCCTCTTGCGCACCACAAACCCTTTAACCCCTCTTACGGAAGGAGTCCAACACCTCCAAGACCCTCTCCATCTTGAAGGGTTTCCTCAGGAACGCAACTCCTTCCCCCTTCAACCTCTCGAGGTCTTCTTCTGAGGGGGCGTAACCGCTTATCACTACCACTCTCAAGCCAGGGTTCCTCTTTGCAAGCTCCCGGCTAAGACTCATTCCGCAACCGTCTGAGAGCACCAGATCGAGAATCGCAAAGTGAAGCCCTTCGGGATCCTCCTCCACCACCTCCAGGGCCTCCCTGCAGCTGGTTGCAGTAAGCACCTGGTACCCCTTGGAGACGAGGGCGTCCCTCAGCATCTTGAGCACCATCTCCTCGTCCTCGACCACCAGTACCCTCTCTCCCCTGCCCGTATCCGCACTTTTTCGTAAGCTCCCTACCTCTTTGGATCCTCCCTTTCTTCCAATCTCTCTCGCGGGAAGGTAGATCTCGAAAGTGGTTCCCTTGCCAAGGGAAGACTCTACCCGTATCCCACCACCATGACTCTTCACCATGCCGTAAACCACCGATAATCCAAGACCCGTCCCCTTACCAACCTCCTTGGTAGTAAAGAAAGGATCGAATATCTTATCCAATACGTACCTGTCCATTCCCTCGCCGGTATCAGAGACC
>CAZMTB010000031.1:0-4876 GCA_964569095.1 uncultured Aquificales bacterium | reverse complement strand
CCCTATGGTGAGGTAGAGCCTGGCCCGCGAGATTAGCTCCATCTGGCGAGGAGAGGGTTCGTAACTGTGCGGCTCGGCACCAGGCGGTACAACAACCACCACCTTCACCAGGTCTCCACCAATACCCTTCACCAGGAACTCCTGGGGGGCTATGGAGACGGCAACGGTTAATGGAGAGGCAAACACCACCTGGGACCAGAAAACCAACAACACAGAAACGACCTTCAGAAGAGTACGCAAGCACCCCATCGAGCACCTCCTTGAGATAGAGAGAGGAGGTCTATCCCCTTCTCGGGAGAAGAGAAAATCCAAAGCCGAAAAGTGCGTCAACCCCTGGATCTCTTCTTCGCCGAAACCCTACGCCTGGTGGCAAGCTGCGAGGAGACGGCAGCAAAAGGGTCTTCTCTCTTCTCTTCGTCCTTGGAGTGTTCCAATATGACGTTTCCAAGGATGGTGGTGATGTGGTGCCTCTCATCCTTGGGAGGAGACCAAAGGGGATACTTGATCCCCGCAAGCCTGTGCATGAGATAGGCCTGGAATGCTATGGCAGACACCGCCCCAACCACCACCGGTATTGCGTACCAGTCGGGCATGAGCCCCATGGCTGCGATCATGGTGGTGGAACCGGCTGGGGGATGGAGTATCCCTGTAACCACCATGATCATTCCCACGATTCCCAGTGCCAAGGCAGGGGCAATGAATATCCACATGGGACCACTAACAGAAGGGGGAACCAGTATGCGAGACAACTGGTATACGCTGAATCCTACCGCTGCCCCTATCCCGTGCCCCAGTATCATGTTTCGGGGAGCAGCCATGGAGGAGGAAGGGCTGTAGAAAGAGAGAAAGGTGCTTGGCCCCAGAGAAGGAAAGATGAAAGGCCAAGAGGTTAAATAGGCGGCCACCCCCATTATCACCATGCTGATGCTGCAGGCCACCAACACAAAAAGGGCGGTTAGCACCCTCACATTCACCTTTGTGGCCAAGTACCAGAACCTTACACGCCCCAGCTTGCTAAGCTCCCAAAGGAGCCTGTCCAATCCCCTTCTGTTGACCGAATCCCCCTTCTGATTCATAAATGGATCTATAACCGAACCATGGGGAGGCTGGAAAGGTGTTTTTCAAAAAAGTGAAGCGTTACGCAGCCCTGAGCACTGGAGACTTCAACAAGATATTCGGAGACAAGGAGATTCCCCCCCTTCCAGAGGTGGCCATGAAGCTGCTGGATAAGATAAAGGACCCCGAGGTATCTGTGGACGAGGTGGCAAAGGTGATAGAGAGCGACCCCGGGCTGAGCGCCCAGGTGTTGAAGATAGTGAACTCCGCCTTCTACTCCTTCTCCAAGGAGATCAGCAACATCACCAGGGCCACGGGGGTTCTCGGACTGCAAAAGATAGAGAAGATAGCCCTGGCCTACGCTATGGTCCACGGGATAAGACACCCCAATAGGGAAGGATTCGACTTCGGGATGTTCTGGACCGACTCCCTCTACAGGGCCCTATTTGCCAAACAGGTGGCTGCCTGCGTCGGGTTCGAAGCAGAGGAGGCCTTCACCGGAGCCCTGCTCCAGGACATAGCCCTACCCGTGCTTTTGGGAGAGTGGTTCGACGTATACCAACCCATCTACAAGAGATGGCAGGAGAGTCGGGAACCTCTTCACGAGATAGAGGACGAGGAGCTCTCCTGGACCCACTTCCAGGCAGGGGCATGGATGGCCAAGGAGTGGAGCTTTCCCGACATGCTCGTCTGCTGCATCGGGTTACACACCTACACGGTGGAAGAGATAAGGGAACTGGGAGTGGGAGAGTCCGCGGTGGAAGCGGTGGCCCTATCCTCGAGGTTACCCTCCAAGGAGGCCCGGCTGGAGGAGTTGGACGAGCTCTTCTGCGAAGCGGAAGAGATGGGGTTGTCCGAAGCCAAGGTGGTCCAGGCGAGCGAAGAGGCATACAAGATCCTGGGGGAGATGGCAGAGTGTTTCGGGATAAACGCCGTGAGCAGGCCTTCCCTGAAGGAGCTACTGGAGGAGATTAGGGACTGATGCTCCCCCAACCCAGGTTTGTTCTATTCGACTTCTGGGAGACGGTCTTCGGTTTTTTGAGCGAAGAGGCTCTAGAGGAGGTGAGGAGGGAACGCATAGCCCTATTCGCCTCCGTGCTGGGAGTGGAGAAGAGCGAGGTGGAGGGGGCCTTCGTGGAGGCAGTATCCAAGCTGGACTCCTGGCGGAAGGCCACCGGCCTGGAGTTCACCGTGGAAGAGCTGGTGATGGAGACCCTGAAACTGCTAAATAGGGACAGTAAACACCTCTCTTCCCTATCCAACATCTACATCGAGGTGGTCTTTCAACACCTGCCAGGTCCCCTGGAGGGAGCAGGGGAGCTCCTCGAGATGCTTAAAGGGAGAGGAATCTCAACGGCGATAGTCTCCAACACCATACACGGTCCCATAGAGAGGAGGCTTCTGAAGCTACACGGGTTTGAGCCTCTCTTTGACGCCCTGGTCTTCTCAAGCGAGGTGGGACTCAGAAAGCCCCGACCAGAGATATTCCAGGCAGCACTGGACATGTTGGGGGCAGAGCCTGGACAAACCCTTCACGTGGGAGACAGCCTGGAGGCAGACGTAGAAGGGGCCTTAGCGGCTGGCCTGGGGGCAATGCACGTAAATTACGGTAACCACACCGAGATCCCACACCCAAGGGCGATCTCCGTGCGCGACCTTCCAGAAGCAGCAGAAGTGTTGAGAGGGTTATGAAACCCAGACATCCAAAAGAGGGGCGCCGTTGGGCGCCCCTTCAGCTTAAAGGTTGAAACATACGAGCTTTATCTCTGTCATCTCCTCAATGGCGAAGGCGGGACCCTCCCTGCCCATACCGCTCTCCTTCATTCCACCGTAGGGCATCAGGTCTACCCTGAATGTGGGCACCTCGTTCACCATCACCCCTCCTGCGTCTATCTCTCTCACCGCTTTCAGGGCATAGGAGATGTTGGAGGTGTAGATTCCCCCTTGAAGCCCGTAGGGAGAGTCGTTAACCATCTCAATGGCGTCCTCTATGGTCTCATAGGGATTGATCAACACCACGGGACCGAAGGCCTCGCCCTGGAAGAGCTCCACGTTGCGCGGACAGTTGATCACCACGGAAGGACTGAGCATGGCACCGTCTATCTCTCCTCCTACCACAAGCTCGCCACCGGCCTTCACCGCATCGTCTATCCACTCCAGCACCCTCTGGGCCTCCTGAGAGGTGATCATGGGTCCCATGTTGGTATCCTCTTCCAACTGGTCACCCACCTTCAAGGCCTTCACCTTCTCAACGAACCTCTCCAGGAAGGCGTCAAAGACCCTCTTCTGAACAAATATGCGCTGAACCGAGATGCAGACCTGGCCCGCAAGGGCATAGGCCCCTCCGCAACACCGACTTGCGGCGGCATCGAGATCGGCATCCTCGCACACCACCACCGCCGAGTTGGAACCAAGCTCCATGGTGGTCTTCTTGAACCCTGCCTTGGTCATGATAGCCTTCCCAACATCCCTGCTGCCCGTGAAGGTAACCATCTTCACCTTTGGATGCTGCACCAAGGTGTCTCCCACCTCTCCTCCGGGCCCGGTGACCACGTTGAAGGCCTTGGGAGGCACCCCCGCCTCCCAGAAGAGATCTCCCAGCATGAGACTGCTAAGGGGAGTCACCGTGGCAGGCTTCAAGACCACCGAGTTACCCGCGGCCAGAGCAGGCGCCACCTTGTGCATGCCGAGGTTAAGAGGAAAGTTGAAGGGGGTTATGGCCGCAATCACCCCCAAGGGCACCCTGCAGTAGAAGCCCATCTTGCCACCGCCAGTGGGGGCACCGTCGAAACGGACCTCCTCTCCGGTCAGGCGTTTGGCCTCCTCTGCAGACAAGGTGAGGGTCTGAATGGCCCTGGCAGTCTCTCCCCTGGCCTCTGCAATGGTCTTGCCCACCTCTTTGGCCAAGATCTGTGAGAACTCCTCAGAGCGCTCCGTGAGCAGCTGGGCCGCCTTGTGAAGCACCTCGTACCGCTGGTAGGCGGTGTAACCGGCCCACTCCTTCTGTCCCTCTACCGCTGCCTCTACGGCATCGTCCACATCCTCGGAGGTTCCCTTCTCGATGGTTCCTATGAGGCTACCGTCGTAGGGATTGTAAACCCCTATCTCTCCACTCCCCTTTCGCTTCTCACCTGCAATAAGCATGGCTACACCTCCCCTTTTGCGCTTTTTCTGCCTAACCCAAATCTACTCCACCGGAACGCCTTTCACAACCAAGGCAGAGATAAACCTTCACCTTCCCAGAATCTTCATGTGGAGTATCGCTCCCACCAGCCAGAGGAGAAAGGCAGCGGCAATTGCTACTCCAAAGGAGAGAGATCTCCTCAGCATAACCACCAGACCAATGAAGAATAGGGAGGTGGGAATCAATGCCCAGAGCACCGAGGTGGAGAAGGCCTGGATCTTGGCCACGTCTCTCCCCTCAACGAACAACCACATTATCACCAGCAGGGTGGTAAGGGGCATGGCCGCGATCAACCCAGAAAGCACAGGATGCCTCTTGGCAAGTTCGCTCAATGCCACGATAATAGAAGCAGATACCACACCTTTAACCAGAATATTCATACGCGCCTTTCCCTAAACCACCCAAGGTAATGAGTCAACCAAATTCCTTATGTAGGTCCCGCGAAACATGAACATAAGATACCAGAATTCACCAAGAGTATAGACATATCGAAAATATGCAATTAAATTTAGATGCTACCAAAAAATCTTGATCTATATCAAAACGCTCTATTGCCTAAACCGGTTGAATTAGGCATAGAATACGTAAAGCCAGTCGTTGGTAGAGGGGGAGTGAGGTGGTCAGTTTTACTGAGAT
>CAZMTB010000030.1:0-14477 GCA_964569095.1 uncultured Aquificales bacterium | reverse complement strand
ATCTGGGGGTAAAGGTACTCCACCATGCAGCCGGCGTAGAGGGTGGCCTCTCCGCCCCTGGTGCCCAGCCCCGTTCTTCTCGCCCAGGCGTGGAAGGACTCCAGGGGGGGATGGGGAAGGGCCATCTTTCCCACCAGCTCTCCCAGGGGGCCTGGCAGCTCGGGGGTCTCTTTCACGGGCGTCAGTCCCACCAGCTGGGAGATGGACTGTAGCCGCCTCCTCTTCTCCAGCACCTTGAGGGTGCTCTCCCTCACCCTGGTTAGGGCGTGGGCCCTCTCCCTCACCCTCTCTACCAGTCGGGGAATGTTTATTCCCACGGGGCAGACCTCTAAGCAGGTGCCGCAGGTGGTGCATAGGTCGGCCACCTCTTGGGCCGCCTGGTACCCTGCGGTGATGGCGGTCCAGGCCGCCCCTATGCCTCCCATGTAGATGTGGCTGAATCGTTGTCCTCCCACCGACTGGTAGACGGGACACACGTTCATACACGCCCCGCATCGCACACAACGCAGGGTTTCTCTTAGATCCGGGTCTTGCAAGGCCGCCTTGCGCCCGTTGTCGACCACCACCAGGTGTAGCTCTCTCCCCTCTTTCCAGCGGAAGGGGGCGGAGAAGGCGCTTACGTAGCTCGAGGAGGTGAGTCCCACGGAGTTGCGGGGCAGTATGTCGAGGAGGAAGAGGGCGTCCTTCAGGGTCTCCACGATCTTCTCGTATCCGGTGATGATCACCTGGACGGGAGGGAGGGTGGCGCATAGCCTGCCGTTGCCCTCGTTGGTCATGAGGAGGAAGAGGGCGTGGTCGGCGGCGACGGCGTTGATGCCGGTTATCCCCATGCCCGCGGTTAGGAACTTCTGGCGAATCTCCTTGCGCACCTCCTTGGTGATGAGGAAGGGATCCCTTGGGACCTCCCGCCCCCAGTGGCGCTCAAATATCTGGGCCACCTCTTCCACGGTACGGTGAACCGCTGGAACGATGAGGTGTGAGGGGGATTCTCCTGCAAGCTGAATGATTCGTTCTCCCAGGTCGGTCTCCACCACCTCGATGCCCTCTTCCTCCAGGGCGGGATTTAGCCGTATCTCTTCGCTGGTGATGGACTTGCCCTTCACGATGAGGTCTACCCGGGCCTCCTCTGCGATTCCCTTGATGATCTCGCGGGCGTCGTGGGCGGTGGCGGCGTGGTGGATCACTCCCCCCCGGGCGGTGAACCGGGACTCTACTGACTCCCACAGCTCCTCTGCCCGTTCCAGGGCGCGTTCCTTTATCTCGCGGCCCCTCTCCTGCACCTTAGGGAAGGGACCGGTTCCCTCAAGGGCCTCCTCTCGACGGGTGGCAAACCTGCGGGTGGCGTTGGTGAGGGCCTCTCTCAGGTTTGGGTCTTCCACCTTTTCGCGAAGCGACTCCCAGCGCTCCACGGGGATTCCCAGAAGTCTCCACACCTCGCGCAGGTCCATCTTACACCACCAGAGCGTAGACCCACTGGGGCCCGTGCACCCCGCTCACATGGATGAGCTCGATGTCCCCCGTCTTGCTGGGGCCATTCACCACGGAGATGTAAGAGGGTGGGGGATCTCCTTCCACCACGGCCTCCATGGCCTCCTCCATTGAGGGATAGATCTGCTCCTTCTTGACCACCGCCAGGTGCACGGGGGGCAGTGAGGTTAGCAGGTGGTCCCTCTCGCGGTTCCAGGCGAAGACGAGGCTGCCGGTTCTTCCCACGGCGGCAGAGACTCCCGTTACCCCAAGGTCTGTCTTGGAGGGATCCTCTTCTAAGCTCACCCCTGCCCCTTGGAGGATGGCGGCTATCTCTTCCCCCTGGGGCACCCCTTCTCCCAGGGTGGCGGTTGACACCTTCAGCTCATCCACCATGGTCTTGAGCAACACTTGAAGGGGACGCCTCTTTCCAGGGCGCAGGGGTGTGCCTCCCACCTCTTCGAACCGGGAGAGGAAGAGCCGTGGAGATGCCCCCTTCCTGCTTCGGGGGCGGTCAGAGGATGGCATCCTCTCCCCTTTCGTTGGTTCGTATCCTCAGGGCGTCCTCCACCGGCAGGACGAAGACCTTCCCGTCTCCCGGGGTGTCGGTGTTGCACACCTCCCTGAGAAGGTCGAGTACCTTGGGTAGGGCGGAGTCTTCTACCACCGTCTCCAGCCTCATCTTGGGGAAGAACTTGGGTATGCCCATGCCCTCTCCCGGCTGTCCCATTCTCGCCAGGGATTTGCCTATTCCCATCACCTGGCCGACGCTTATCCCCGGTGCCCCAAGCTCGTAGAGGGCCTTCTTCACCTCCCAGAGCTTGTCGGGGTTGATGAAGGCTACCACCATCTTCATACCTTATCCCCCTTTTCTATCTTCGTGATGGCACTACACGGATGCCCTACGAGGTGTCAAGGTTGACACCCTCTCGGCTCCCTATGTATCTCACTACAGAAGAACCGCAAAAGAGAAAGGGGACAAGCCTATGCAGGTGATACTCTTGAAGGATGTGGATGGAGTTGGAGAGGCGGGTTCTGTGGTGGAGGTCTCTGACGGATACGCCAGGAACTACCTCTTGCCCAAGAAGCTGGCCACCATTGCCACCAGCAGGAAGGTTAAGAGCTTGGAGAAGCAGCGCCAGGCGGTGATTGAGAGAATAAAGAAGGAGCAGAAGGCATCGCAGAGCATGGCGCAGCAGCTGTCTGAGGTCTCTCTCACCATCGAGAAGCAGGTTGGGGAGGAGGGCAAGCTCTTCGGTTCGGTCACCAAGAAGGAGATAGCCGAGGCCCTGGAGGCCAAGGGTTTCAATGTGGACAAGAAGCAGGTTGTGTTGGAGGATCCCATCAAGTCGGTGGGAGAGTACCAGGTTGAGATAAAGCTACCCCACGGGCAGTCTGCCCAGGTTAAGGTGGAGGTGGTGGCGGGTGAATGAACCTTCTGGTGCCGGATTGGAGGGTACCAGTTTAGCGCCCCCGGCGCAGAAGGCGAGGTTGATGCCTCCCCAGAGCGTGGAGGCGGAGACCAGCGTTCTGGGGGGGTTGTTGTTGGATCCAAACTCAATAGCCCACGTGGCCGACATTCTGGAACCCGCGGACTTCTACCGCCGTGAGCATCACCTCATCTACGTGGCCATGCTCGACCTCTTCAACCGAAACGAGCCCATAGACCTGGTCACCTTGGCAGAGGAGTTGAAGGAGGCGGGGCACCTGGAGTCCGTGGGAGGGGAACCATACCTCTACGAGCTGGCAGAGGCGGTTCCCACGGCAGCCCACGTTCGCCACTACGCCAGGATAGTGAAGGAGAAGGCCCTGTTGCGCCAGCTCATAGGGGCCTCTACCGAGATTATCGAGAGCTGCTACGAGCCGGGTAGGGAGGCGGAGGAACTCCTCGACGAAGCGGAGAGGAGGATCTTTGCCATTGCCGAGCACCAGATAAAGGAGGACTTCGTTGACGCCAACACCCTGGCCAAGCTGGGGATGCAGAGGCTCGACGAGCTCTCCACCCGGGGGGAGGCCATCACGGGTATCTCCACTGGGTTCACAGACCTCGACAGGATGACCGCGGGTCTTCAGCGTTCAGACTTCATCGTGGTGGCGGCGAGGCCATCTATGGGAAAGACGGCCCTCTGCCTCAACATCGCCCAGCACGTGGCTCAGAACGAGCGTAAGGTGGTGGCCTTTTTCAGCCTCGAAATGCCCAAGGAGCAGCTGGTTCTCAGACTCTTTGCCTCTGGGGCCAAGATAGACTTCCACAAGGTTAGAACCGGAATGCTAACCGACGAGGACTACGCCAGAATAAGCAGGGCCGCTGCCCGTTTCAGCGAGTCTCAGCTCTACATCGACGACACGCCGGCCATCTCGGTGATGGAGCTCAGGGCCAAGGCCCGTAGGCTGCAGGCGGACAGGGGCCTGGACATGGTAGTGATAGACTACCTGCAGCTCATGCAGGGCCGCAGGGGGAGCAACGAGCCCAGCAGGCAGCAGGAGATCTCTGAGATCTCCAGGGCCTTGAAGGCCCTGGCTAAGGAGCTCGACGTGCCGGTAATCGCCATCTCCCAGCTCTCCAGGGCAGTGGAGGCCCGGCAGGACAAGCGTCCCCAGCTGTCGGACCTCAGGGAGTCAGGGGCAATCGAGCAGGATGCCGACCTGGTGATCTTCGTCTACAGGGACGACGTCTACCGCAAGGAGGAGACACCGAGCCAGGCGTCGGAGACCGAGATCATCATCGGCAAGCAGAGGAACGGGCCCACGGGAACGGTTAAGCTCACCTTCCTCAAGAGGTTCGTGAGATTCGAGAACTACGCCCCTGCAGAGCTTGGGGGCGGGGAGGTGTTCTGAGGCATGAGAAGGGTCTTCTTGGGGACGATGGTGCTCCTCTTCCTCTCGGCGTGGGCGGTTCCTGCCGGGGCGGGATCATCGCGCTCCCTTCTGGAGAGATTAGGGGATAAGTACAGCAAGATAAGAGATATAGAGGCCAACTTCACCCAGGAGGCGAGGCTGGGGGATGTGAAGAAGAAGAGGGTCTTTCACGGCAAGGTCTTCCTGAAACCCGGGTATTCCAGATGGGAGTACACCGATCCCCAGCCGCAGATCGTGGTGACCAAGGGCGACAGCTTCATCCTCTACGACGTGGAGGCAAAGGACGCGGTGATGGGTCGTCTCGAGCCCGAGGCCGTCTTCGTGAAGGGTCCCTTCGTTGACCTTCCAAAGAGGATTAGGGCCCTTTTCAAGGTGAAGGAGACCGAGGTTCCCCCCGTGCTCCTTCTCACGCCGAAGAGGGAAGAGGCCTCGTTGAAGTCGGTTGAGGTACGAATAGATCCGGTTACCATGCTCATCAGGTCGATAGAGACGGTTGACGTTCTGGGAAACCACAACAAGATAACCTTCACAAAGGTGCGTCTGAACACGGGATTCAGCAACGACATCTTCAACCTTCACCTGCCACCTGACGTCACGGTGACCCGCCAATGAGCGGCGAGTTCTCCATAGACACGGTGTTCTACCAGGGCAATGCTGGGTTGGGGGTGAGGCTGTGGGCGGCCTTGCTGGACTACCTCTTCCTCTCTCTGCTCTTCAAGGGAATGAGGATGGTCTTCTCTCCTGCCCAGGTGAACCCTGCCCTTCTCCTGGTGCTTATCTTCGCCTACCTGGTGATGACCACGGGGATCTCAGGGCAGACCTTTGGCAAGTGGGTTTTGGGACTGAGGGTCGTGGACGAAGACGGCGAGCCTCCGGGAACGGCAAGGGCGGCCTTGAGAACCCTGGGATACCTGCTTTCGCTGCCCCTCTTCATGGGTTTCCTCTGGATTCGCGTGGACTCGGAGCGCAGGGGCTGGCATGATCTCATGGCGGGCACCAGAGTGGTACTGGTGTAGGTTCGCTTTTTAGGGGAGAGAGGATGAAGAAGGGAGTGGCCAAGGTTCCTCTCACCCTCTACGACTGGGAGCTCATAAAGGAGACCTTCTCCTCCTTTGGCCTAGGTTTGGGCATATTTCTCTTCCTCTTCGTGATGAGCAGGGTGATGTCGCTGAGCGAGGTGATTGCCAGGGGTGCCTCGCCCGTCATTGTGATGGCCCTGATCCTGTCGGCGGTGGTCTCCTCCCTGGGGTTTGCCTTTCCCCCGTCGTACCTCTTCTCTGTGCTGGTGAGCGTGGGGCGGCTCTCGGCAGACGGGGAGCTTGTTGCCCTTTTGTCGTCGGGCATTTCCTTGAAACGACTGGCGTATCCCATGCTGGCTCTCTCGGGAGCCGTGGTGCTCTTCTCCCTCACCTTTCAGCTCTATCTGGCTCCCCTTAGCAACAGGGCGATCAAGGGTTTCGCCGTTAAGGCCATGATGGAGACACCAAGCTCCAGCCTGAAACCCGGGGAGTTCTTCCAGCTGAAGAGGGGTGTGTGGATATACTGCGGCAAGGTGAGAGAGAAGAGGATAAAGGACGTCTTTCTCTACGATTCTGGTCGCAAGACGGGGATCGTACGCATAATCATGGCCAAAAAGGCCGAGGTTAGCATAGACCCCGTGGAGAACACCCTCATCTTCGCCTTTCGAAAGGGACACATCTACAGCGCCTTGAAGGACGGCTACAAGCACCTCTCCTTCAAGCTCTACGTGCTCACCATGGAGAACCCCTTTCTCTCTGGAAGCCTTGGTTCTGAGACCAAGAGGGACCTCACCCTCCCTGCCCTCTTGGCCAGACTGAGGCGAGACAGGGACGTTTCGAAGAGAAGGTACCTCAACACCCTTTTGCACTTGCACAAGAGGTTTGCCGTGCCCTTCTCTGCTCTCGTCTTCACCCTGCTTGGGATCCCCCTTGGGGTCTTTGCCAGAAGATCGGGAAAGTGGATGGGCTCGGTTATCACCCTTGGGGGGTTGATGCTCTACTTCGGTCTCTTGGCCCTCTTCCAGGATGTTGCCCTTAAGGGTCTCTTGCCCGCAGGACTTGCGGTGTGGGCTCCCAACCTGATCTTGGGGGGAGTGGGTGTCTGGCTGATCCACAGAAAGTCGGAGAGGGTTGGCCTGTGAACATACTTCCCCGGAGCGTGTGGAAGGAGTTTGTGAAGCGCCTGGCGGTCTCCCTGGGTGCGGTGCTTCTGGTTTACTACCTGGTGATCTTCTTCGACGTGCTTGACGACGTGCTGGAGTACAGGGCGCCCCTTGGTGCCCTATTCAGGTACCTCTACGTCTCCTTTCCCCAGGCCCTTGCCCACACCCTTCCCCTCTCCTTCCTGGTGGCGACCCTGATGCTGTTGGTGGGGTTGTCGTGGGGTTCTGAGATTATTGCCATGAAATCTTCGGGAATAAGGCTTCGAACGGTGGTCTACCCTGTGGTTCTGACTGGACTGGCGTGCTCGCTATTCCTGATTCCCTGGAACGCCTCGGTGGTTCCCATCTCCCTGCAGAAGCGCTGGGTGGTGCTTAACGCCGACATCAAGGGAAAGAAGGCGGTGAGGCTCATCTCTTTTAGCAATGTGTGGGTGAAGAAGGGGAACAACACCTGTCTGCTCTCCTTCTACGACGACGAGAAGAGAGAGATCAGGGGGGTGACCTGTTTCCTCATAGAGAACGACACCATGAAGACCACCTACCTCGCTCCCCTGGTGGTGTGGAGGGATGGCAGGTGGATGGCTCCCAAGGGCGTGGCGGTGTTCTGGGACAGGGACGGGGTTAAGGAACGCCCCTTCACCAACCTGCAGTTTCGTTTGGGGCTGACACCATCGGCCATTGACGACCGCAAAAAGCCCCCGGAGCAGATGACCTACGGTGAGCTGAAGGAGTACCTGAGGGCCATGAGGGAGCAGGGTCTGAAGAGGAGGGACCTGGAGACCGAGGTAATGGGCAGGTTCTCTCTGGCCTTCTCTCCCCTGATCATGGTGCTCCTGGCCCTTCCCTTTGGAATCGTGAATCCTCGCCGGGGCGAGATGCTCTTGGGGGTGGGCAAGGGGATTCTCTTCGGGTTCTTCTACTGGATAGGCATGTCGTTCTTCTTCTCCCTCTCCCAGAAGGGGTGGTTGCCCGCCGTGGTGGGCTGCTGGATTCCCCACATCCTCTTTGGCTACCTGGGTTTTCGCCTCTTTGAGGCCAATGAGTAAGACCCTTGCAGATTGAGGTTCTGGATTGGTGGCCTTCTGCCCTTTCTGGGGTGAGGCACTGCTTCCTCCCTGAGGCGGGTGTCGCCAAGGTTTCCTCCCTGTGCTAAAGAAACCATCCACAGCGCCAGAGGAGGGAGAGATGGATCAAGGCGATCCCCTGCTGGAAGGGCTTAATCCCCAGCAGGTTGAGTGCGTTACCCACGTGGAAGGCCCCTTGATGATCCTTGCAGGGGCGGGGTCGGGAAAGACCAAGACCATCACCCGGCGAATAGCATACCTCATCGAGAGGGGTGCTGCCCCTGAGACCATACTCTCCCTAACCTTCACCAACAAGGCGGCCCGGGAGATGAGGGATAGGGCCATGGCCCTGTTGAACGGCCACCACCAGAGGCCGGTTGTTTCAACCTTCCACTCCTTCGGCACCTGGGTTCTCCGTCGCTTTGCAAACCTGGTGGGACTGGAGACCGGGTTCGTCATATTTGACGACAACGACCAGCTCACGGTGGTACGCAGGATAGTGCAAGAGATGGGTCTCAACGAGAGGGAGTTTTCACCCCGTGTCCTCTTGTCTCTTATCAGCAAGGTGAAGATATCGATGGCGGAACCCGAGGCAGCCTTTGCCTCTGTGGGTGTCAGGTGGCGGCAGCCTCTGAGCCAGGCGTTCTTCAGGTACCAGGAGGTGTTGCGCGAGAACAACGCCGTTGACTTCGACGACCTTCTGGTTAAGGTGGTGGCCCTGTTGAAGGGCGAGCCCCAGGTGCTGGAGTTCTTGCAGAACAGGTTTCTCTTCGTGCAGGTGGACGAGTACCAGGACACCAACCTGCCCCAGTACCTGGTGGTTAAGATGATTGCCCAGGAGCATCGCAACCTGTGTGTGGTGGGAGACGACGACCAGTCCATCTACTCGTGGAGGGGGGCCAACACCGAGAACCTGCGCCTCTTCGAAAGGGACTTTCCCGAGGCCAAGGTGGTGAAGCTGGAGGAGAACTACCGTTCTACCCAGATCATACTCGATGCAGCTTGGGGGGTGATCTCGAACAACAAGAGGCGCAAGGAGAAGAGGCTTTGGACCCGAAGGAAGGGAGGAGACCCCATCGTTCTCTTCGTGGCAGACAGCGCTCACGCAGAGGCCGACTTCGTGGCTGGGAGAATAGAGTCGCTGGGGGTTCCATATTCGCAGGTGGCGGTTCTCTACCGTACCAACGCACAGTCGAGGTTGGTGGAGGAGGCGCTGATGAGAAGGGGGATCCCCTACCGGGTGGTGGGGGGATTGCGCTTCTACGACCGCAAGGAGGTGAAGGACATCATTGCCTACCTGCGGCTGCTGCTCAATCCGGAGGACAGGATGGCCTTTGAGCGGATAGTGAACACTCCTCCCAGGGGCATAGGAAAGGCCACCGTTGCCAGGTTGAACGAGCTTGCCCGCGAGATGGGCTCTCTGGAGGGGGCCTTGCGGGCCGTGGCAGAGGGAGAGGTTGATGTTTCGCCCACGGTTAGGGGCAGGGTGGGCAGGTTCTGCGGGATTATTGGCGAGCTTAGGCAGCTCGTGCAGAGGTACTCCCTGGTGGGCCTGCTGGAGGCGGTCTATTCCTCTACGGGTTACCTCAAGGCCCTTGAGGAGGAGGGAACCATTGAGGCGGAGAGCCGCATAGAGAACCTGAAGGAGCTGTTGAACGTGGCCTCTGAGTTCGAGGACGAAGAGGATCCCCTGAGGGAGTTCCTCGACAGGGTCACGCTTACGACCTCCCAGGACGAGGAGGAGGAGGGTAGCGACAGGGTCACCCTGATGACCCTTCACGCGGCGAAGGGACTGGAGTTCTCCGTGGTCTTCATGATCGGCATGGAGGAGGGGCTCTTGCCCCATAGCCGTTCTTTGAACGACGATGCGGCCATGGAGGAGGAGAGACGCCTCTGCTACGTGGGCATGACGAGGGCCAAGGAGAGGCTCTTTCTGACCCGTGCCTGCTCCAGGCAGCAGTTCGGCCGCGAGATTGCCTACCTGCCGTCTTCTTTCCTCTCCGAGATCCCCGAGGACCTGGTGGTTGAGGAGAAGCCCGAGAGGGCCAGGGTGATGAGAAAGGCCGCTGGTCCGAGGGTGGTTGGCGTAGGGGAAGTAGCCTCGGGCTCTTCGGTGGGAGAATGGAGAAAGGGTGACAGGGTGGTACACAGGGTCTTCGGGGAGGGGATCGTGGAGTCGGTGATGGGCAAGGGAGAGAAGACCACCCTGGTGGTATCCTTTGAAACCGCTGGCAAAAGGCTGCTGAAGGCCTCTGTTGCACCCCTGAAGCGGGTGGGGTAAAAGAGACCCAGTGAAGCGAGGAGGCGGCGATGAGAGAGCAGAAGATTTCTAACGAAGACGTGGTCAAGGTGGCAAAGCTGGCTCGCCTCCGTTTCTCCCAGGAAGAGATAGAGGCGTTTAAGGGCCAGTTGAACACCATTCTGGAGTACGTGGCCAAGCTGGAGGAGCTGGACACCTCCGGGGTTGAGCCCACCTTCCACCTGCTTGAGCACAGGAACGTTGTGAGGCCGGACGAGGTGAAACCCTCCCTCGGGCAGGAGGAGGCGCTGCAGAACGCCCCCATGGCGGAGAAGGGTCACTTTGTAGTTCCTAAGATAATCGAATAGGAATCCAAGTTCTCAGCGGTGCCTATCGCAGCTTTCTTAAGCCTGGAGGCACCGTTTTTGCCTGTGTTTGGTGAGAGTTTCTCTTTGTGAAGGAGGATACCTTTGGGCATCGAGATTCCCGTTAGCATAGATAAAGAGATGAGCACCGCCTACATCGATTACGCCATGAGCGTGATCGTGGGCAGGGCGCTTCCTGACGTGAGGGACGGGCTTAAACCCGTCCACCGCCGCATTCTCTACGCCATGGCAGAGCTGGGCCTGTGGCACAACAGACCCTACCGAAAGTCTGCCAGGGTGGTGGGAGACGTGCTCGGTAAGTTGCATCCCCACGGTGACACTGCAGTTTACGACGCCCTGGTTCGCATGGCCCAGCCCTTCTCGTTGAGATACCCGCTGATAGACGGCCAGGGCAACTTCGGCTCCCTCGACGGTGACCCTGCAGCGGCCATGAGGTACACCGAGGTCAGGCTCACCTCCATAGCCGAGGAGATGCTGAGGGACATCGAGAAGGACACCGTCAACTTCGTTCCCAACTTCGACAACTCCTTCCAGGAGCCCGAGGTGTTGCCCACGCGCATTCCCAACCTGCTGATAAACGGTTCTGCGGGAATAGCGGTTGGCATGGCCACCAACATTCCTCCCCACAACCTCTCTGAGGTGGTGGATGGCCTTCTCTACCTCATAGACCATCCTGATGCCTCCCTGGAGGAGGTGATGGAGTTCATTCCAGGCCCCGACTTTCCCACCGGTGCCACCATCTGCGGCAGGGCAGAGATAGTGAAGGCGTACTCTACGGGCAGGGGAAACCTGCGGGTGCGCTCCAAGGTGGAACAGGAGGTGGTACACAAGAGGGATGCCCTGGTGGTGAAGGAGATTCCCTACCAGGTGAACAAGGCCAACCTGGTTGAGAAGATCCACAACCTCATGAAAGAGGGGGTGCTGTCGGAGATCGCGGAGGTTAGGGACGAGTCGGACAGGGAGGGGCTCAGGGTGGTGATTGAGCTCCGAAAGGGTGAGGATCCCGACTTCGTGTTGAAGAAGCTCTACAAGTACACCCAGCTGGAGACGGGCTTTGGTATAATCCTCATCGCCCTGGACGACGGGGAGCCAAAGCTGATGGACCTGCTCACCATTCTTAGGTCCTTCCTGGCCCACAGGAGAGAGGTGGTTACCAGGCGCACCCAGTTCGACCTGAAGAAGGCCGAGGAGCGCCTCGAGGTGCTGGAGGGCCTGAGAATAGCCCTTGCCAACCTGGACGAGGTGATCACCCTCATCAAGTCCTCCGATAGCCCTGCCTCTGCCAAGGAGGGTCTAATCAACCGCTTTGGTCTCACCCCGGTGCAGGCCCAGGCCATTCTCGACATGAGACTGCAGAGGCTCACGGGCCTGGAGAGGGAGAAGATAGAGGCTGAGTACAAGGCGCTGGTTGAGAAGATCGCCGAGTTGAAGGCCATTCTCGAGCACGAGCACCTCTTGTGGGGGGTGATCAAGGACGAGTTGAAAGAGGTGAAGGCCACCTACGGTGATGCCCGGCGCACCGCCATCTCCGACGAGGTGGAGGAGTTTAATCCCGAGGAGATGATCAAGGACGAGGAGGTGGTGGTCACCATAACCAAGAAGGGGTTCGTAAAGTGTACCCCGTTGGCCCTCTACCGTAGCCAGAGAAAGGGAGGACGCGGAAAGAAGACCATGGAGTTCAGGGAGGAGGACTTCATCGAGCAGATGTACGTGGCCTCTACCCACGACGAGCTCCTCTTCTTCACCAACAGGGGCAAGGTACACGCCATCAAGGTGTACGAACTGCCCCAGCTCTCAAGGCAGGCCAAGGGCAAGATCATCAACCAGTTCGTCAGGCTCCAGGAGGACGAGAAGATCACCGCCGTTGCCCCTCTGAAGCGCAGGGACGATGAGGGCTTTCTGGTGATGGTGACCCGCAGGGGAATGGTGAAGCGGGTTCGCCTATCTGACATGAGGAACATCCGGAGGGGTGGTATAATAGCCATCTCGTTGAAGGAGGGTGACGAACTCATCGGAGTGGGAGTGGGTAGGGGAGACGACAGGGTGATCATTGCTACGAGGTTCGGGAAGTCCATTCTCTTTCCCATCGAGGACGTGAGGCCCTCCGGGAGACAGTCCCAGGGAGTGATCGGGATAAGGCTCACCCCCCAGGACGAAGTGGTCTCCATGGGTATGCTAAAGGGAGGGGAGAGCATCCTGACGGTGACCGAGAGGGGTTATGGCAAGATCACCCCTGCTGAGAGGTTCAGGCTCCAGAGCCGTGGAGGCAAGGGAATAATAGCCCACAACTGCACCGCCAAGACCGGTGATATGGTTGCCCTTGTGGTGGTTAGGGGCAACGAGGAGATGGTGGTTGCCACAAGGGAGGGCATGGCCATTCGCACCAGCTTGGAGTCGGTCTCCGTGGTGGGACGGGCAAGCCAGGGGGTGAAGCTTATCGGGATTCCCGAAACCGACTCGGTGGTGGGCGTGAGCATAGTTAGAGAGGACGAGGAAGAGGAGAACCAGTAGTTGCTGAACGGTACCCGGTGGTTCTCCAGGGCGCCTTGCCTGCTTCTCCCGGTGCTGCTCCTTTTCGTGGCCTCCTGCTCCCGTGGACCGGATCGCCTGATGAAAGAGGCCAACTCTGCACTTTCAAAGGAGGACGTGGACAGGGCAGTGGTCTTTTTGCAGGAGATCTGGGCCAAGTACCCCGATTCTCCACTTGCTCCAAGGGCGTTGCTGAGGCTGGCGGAGATAGAGCGGGTGGTTCACAACAACCCATCAGGGGCCATAACCATGCTGAAGAAGATACTCGCCAAGTATCCCCAGAGCCCAGAGGCAAAGAGGGTGTGGGTGATTTTGGGAGAGATCTACGAGAAGGACCTTCACGATCCCCGGGAGGCCTTGGCCATCTACAGGAAGGGGCTGGAGAGCGGGGGAACGCGCCTTCCCTTGCTGGCGGGTAGCGTACGCACCCTCATCACGCTGGGTAGCATAGAGGAGGCGGAGGAGATGGCCCAGGAGGTACTCTCTACTCCGGGCAAAGAGGGGAGGCGACTCTCTCTCCTCCTTGGAGACCTCTTCAGGGCGAGGGGCCTCTTCGAAGACGCCCGGCGCTGTTATTCCAGGGCCTGTGAGGGTGGCGAGAACGACGAGTTGTGCAAAGATGCGAGGCTCTCCATGGCCCTGCTGATGGAGGAGATGGGCAATCGCAAGAAAGGGATCGAGATTCTCGAGTCCCTCCAGCGGGATGGATTCAAACCAGAGGTGGTTGAGAAGGAACTGGAGCACATGAGAAGGCGCCTGAAGGAGATCGGTTATTGAGCTTTTTGCCTTTGACAAGGGGGTTGCGGAGAAGGCCGGAGTCAGGCTGATCTGCGGAGTTGACGAGGCGGGCAGGGGATGCCTGGCGGGTCCCGTGGTGGCGGCGGCAGTGGTGGTGGACGTGGAGACGTCCTCCCCCGTTGAGGGGGTTGCAGACTCCAAGAGGCTCTCCCACCAGAGAAGAGAGGAGCTGGTTCCTCTAATCAAGAACTCGGTGCTGTGCTGGAGGGTGGGGATTGCAAGCTGGAGGTTTGTAGACCGCAACAACGTTCGCCAAGGGGCTTTGATGGCGATGAAGAGGGCGGTGGCGGGTTTAACTCCCTCGCCACAGGTGGTTCTCGTTGATGGCCGCGACATGTTAGACATCCCTTTCAGGGTTATGCCCCTGATTAAGGGGGACTCAAGGAGCTATGCTGTGGCAGCGGCTTCCATCATCGCAAAGGTGACCAGAGACAGGTTGATGCTCAGGTACCACGGGCTCTTCCCAGGCTACCGATGGGACAAGAACAAGGGATATCCCACCAGGGAGCACAGGTTGGCCCTTCAGAGGTTGGGCTACTCTCCCATTCACAGGAGGAGCTTTAGGTGGAGAGAGGTGAGCTTGGAAGGTTAGGGGAGACAGCCGCCGCTCGTCTCCTGGAGAGGGAGGGGTATCGTATTGTGGCGCGCAATGTTAACCTCTTGCCCTACGGCGAGCTTGACATCGTGGCGGAGAGGGAAGGTGTGGTCCACTTCTTCGAGGTGCGCACCTGCCGCGTTGGTAGTCCCGTATCGCCCCTGGAATCAGTGGGAGCGGCCAAGCTGAGAAGGCTCAGGAGGGCCGTTGAGGTTTACAGGAAGAGGGAGCGCTTGGAGAATAGGGAGTACCAGGTGGCCCTGGTGGCCGTTGAGGTCAGGGGAGACGAGGGGGTAGCTTTGGAGGTGGTTCCTCACATGCTGGAGGGATGAGCCTTGGGCAGAGAGCTGGACATATC
>CAZMTB010000029.1:0-15504 GCA_964569095.1 uncultured Aquificales bacterium | reverse complement strand
TATGATCAAGGACGATGAACCCAAGGTGCTGGAGTACAACGTGAGATTTGGGGATCCAGAGGCACAACCCATACTCTTGAGGATGAAGAGTGACCTGGTACCGGCCCTTCTGGCCTCCATTGACGGAAACCTGAAAGAGGTCGAGCTTCAGTATCTTCCCCAGGCCTCGGTCTGCGTGGTTATGGCCTCGGGTGGGTATCCTGGATCTTACCAGAAGGGTTATCCCATTTTTGGCCTCGAAGAGGCTGCCAAGATGGAAGACGTGGTGGTCTTCCATGCCGGAACCGCGTTGAAAGACGGAAAGGTGGTCACCAACGGGGGTAGGGTGCTGGGGGTTACAGCCTTGGGAGACACCATCAAGGATGCAATAGAGAGGGCGTATCAGGCGGTCTCCCTGATCTCCTGGGAGGGGGTCCAGTACCGGAAAGACATAGGAGCCAAGGCCCTGCGGAGGTTGAAGTAGTCCTTTGCCCATTGAGATAACCAAGGTGAGGATATACCCCTTCGATACCTCTACCACGGGGGGGAAGGTGAAGGCCATGGCCGAGATCGAAATAGGCCATGGCCTTCTCATAAAGGGACTGAAAGTGGTGGAAGGTAAGCATGGAGGGGTGTTCGTGGGATACCCCTCTCGCAGAGGAAAAGACGGGATCTACCGGGAGATCGTTCAACCTATAGACAGGGATACGGAGGCTGCCATTCGACAGGCGGTGATAGACGAGTACAAGAAAAGCATTGAAAAGATCAGTGAGGCCCCTTGACCTTTGCAGATAAAAGGTGCAGATGATGGTCCCTTGGAAGTTGGAGGGAAAGGATAAGAGATGACCCGGGAGGACGAGAGACGGAGGCTGAGTGCGAGATAGTGGTTGCCACCCACGGTGGTTTCTGTTTCGGGGTCAAGAGGGCCGTTGATATAGCCTTTAAAGCCGTAAAGAATAGTGAGCCCAGACCCATGTTCACCCTTGGTCCCCTCATTCACAACCCCCAGGTGGTGGAGCAGCTTGAGAGAGAGGGCATAGGGGTTATCCAGTCGTTGAGTGAAATCGGTGGTGGAAAAGGGGATCCGGTGGTGATAATACGCTCCCACGGGGTTCCCAAGGGAACCCTCAAAGAGGCGAAGGAGAGGGGAATAGAGATTCTTGACGCCACATGCCCTTTCGTCAAGAGGGCCCAGAGCATAGTGGAGAGTCTTGCGGGAGAGGGATATCTGATTCTTGTTCTGGGAGACGAGTTTCATCCCGAGGTGCAGGCCCTGCTCAGCTACGGCGACGGTAATGCTACCATCTGGGATGGCACTCTTTCTCAGGGCGTGAAGAAGGTGGCCATGGTTTCACAGACCACCCAGCCCTTGGAAAACCTGAAGAGGGCGGCGAGGGAGGTCGTGGAGTCGCTATCCCGGGACTTGGCGGAGTTCAGGGTCTTCAACACCATATGCGAGTCCACCACCACCAGGCAGAACGAGTGTGCCTCTTTGGCCAGGAAGGCCGATTTGATGATAGTGGTGGGAGGTGCAAACAGCGCCAACACCGGCAGGCTTGCAGAGATAGCGAGGTCCATTCAACCCAGGACCTATCACATTGAGACGGAAGACCAGCTTGATCCAGGCTGGTTTGAAGGTATAAAACGCATAGCCGTCACCGCGGGGGCGTCAACGCCTGATTGGATCATAGAGAGAGTGGTGGCGCGTATTGTAGAAAAAACAGGAGGTAGTATCAGGTATGGAGCCGGGAACTGAGAAGATGGAGACAATCTCAAAATCCAAGGAGGACATGGCCTCTCTCTACGAGTACACCATGAGAGAGCTCTCGCCGGGAGAGATCGTAACAGGAGTTGTGGTGAGCATTGGCGAGAGTGGCGTCATGGTGGACGTAGGGGGCAAGGTTGAAGGGGTCGTGCCTCTTTCCGAGTTTGAGGGGGAGGGCTCCGCTGGGCTACCTGCCGTTGGGGAAGAGCTGGAGGTGTACGTGAAGGGTCTCTCCATGGGAGGCGAAGAGGGTATCTACCTCTCCCACCGGGAGGCCAAGAGGAGAAAGGTGTGGGGTACGCTGAAGGACGCCTACACCAAAGGAACTCCCATAAAGGGTACCATAAGAGAGAGAATAAAAGGTGGATTCAAGGTAGACATAGGAATACCCGCATTCTTGCCCCTATCCCAGGCCAGTGATCGTGCAAACTTCAATCCCGACTCTCTGGTGGGCAAGGAGTTCGAGATGAAGATAATAGACCTCAACGAGCGCAATCACAACGTGATTCTCTCACGCCGGGTGCTGTTGGAAGAGGAGAAGAAGCGCAAAGAAGAAGAGTTCTGGAGCAACATACACGAGGGGGATGTGGTTGAGGGAACGGTTAAGACCATCACCAACTACGGTGCCTTTGTGTCTCTTGGAGGTTTTGACGGTCTTCTCCACGCCGTGGATATGTCGTGGAAGAGGGTTAAGCATCCCTCTTCTGTGGTCTCCAAGGGAGAGAAGATAAAGGTGAAGGTGCTCTCTCTGGACCGGGAGAAGAAGAGGGTCTCTCTTGGAATGAAGCAGCTTACGGAGGATCCCTGGGAGAGGGTGGAGGAGAAGTATCCCGAGGGAAGCAAGGTTAAGGGAGTGGTGACCGGCATCTCCGAGTACGGTGTCTTCGTGGAGCTGGAGGACGGCGTGGAGGGTCTCATCCACATCTCGGAGCTCAGTTGGGGAAGGCGACCCAAGCCTCCCGCCCAGCTATTCAAGGAGGGGGATGAGGTAGAGTGCGTGGTCTACAAGATCGAGAAGGACGACAGGCGCATCTCCCTTAGCCTCAAGCGCTTGGCCCCAGATCCTTGGGAGAACATCCACGAGAAGTATCCAGAGGGAACCGTGGTGGAGGCAAAGGTGCTAAGGGTCTTCCAGGACAGGGCCATCTTGGAGCTGGAAGAGGGCGTTGAAGGCATACTGAAGATAGACGACCTGAGCTGGGTGCGCAGGCCCAGGCACACTGGGGAGATGGTGAAAGAGGGAGAGACCGTTAGGGTTAAGGTGCTCTCCATTCCCGAGGAGAGAAGGCGGCTCAAGGTGGGTTTAAAGCAGGTTGTTCCCGATCCGTGGCTGGAGTTTCTCGATGAGTACAAAGAGGGCGACAGCGTGACGGGAAGGATAAGCAGCATAACCGACTTTGGGGCTTTCTTGCAGATAAAAGAGGGAGTTGAAGGGTTGATTCACATCTCCCAGCTCGACGACAAGAAGGTGGATAGTCCCAAAGACGTGGTGAGAGAAGGTGAGGAGGTTACCGCGAAGATTCTGAAGATAGACAGGGAGAACCGTCGCATCTCCCTCAGCTTGAAAGAACAGAAGAGGTCAGAAGAGCAGAAAGAGGCCACCTCTTTCATGGAGACCCAGGGAGACAGCCTGCTCAAACTGGGAGAGCTTCTCGGCAAGGTGATGAAGAAGGGATAGAATACGGCTGGAGCAGCCTGAGGGAGGGGTGTAGCTAACACTGTGAAGAGCAGGTTCTTTAGGGGGCTTATAGCCTTTCTGCTGTTGGGCGTGATCCTCAGCGCCATGGATTATGTTTGGCTGCTCCGGACGGGGAAGCTGGGAAGGGGCAAGGCTATAGGCTTAATAGAGTTGAAGGGAGTGATAGACGACGACAAGGGGGAAGAGATCGTCTCGCTTCTGGAGAGGGCTCGCAAGGACGGGAGGATAGGTGCGGTTCTGCTCAGGATAGAGAGCCCTGGCGGTATGGTGGCTCCTTCCCAGGAGATATACCACGAGATATTGAAGGTGAGGGGTGAGGGAAAGCCGGTGGTAGCCTCCATTGGTAGTGTGGGAGCTTCGGGGGGATACTACGCTGCCTCGGCCTGTGAGAAGGTGTTTGCAAGCGGTGGGACCCTGACGGGTTCCATTGGTGTGATCTTCAGCTTCTCCAACCTGCAGGAGCTTATGAAGAAGGTGGGTGTTAAGCAGGTTGTGCTGAAGAGCGGCAAGTTCAAAGACGTGGGTTCTCCCTTCAGGGAGCTAACCCCTGAGGACAAGAGGCTGATACAAGAGATGATAAACGACATCTACGAGCAGTTCGTAGAAGACGTGGCCAAGCAGAGAGGTCTCGCCGTGGAAAAGGTGAAGGAGTATGCCGACGGCAGGGTGATGACCGGGCGACAGGCCCTGAAAGCGGGATTGATTGACGGCCTTAAGGGGGAGGTGGAGGTGTTGGCGTACCTCTCGAAGAGGCTCGGTGTGAAGGGGGAGGCCAGGGTGATTCGCCTGAAGAGGGAGATAGGCTTCTGGGAGAGGCTTTCGCAGGTGAAAGGCGAGCTACAGAGGATCGCAGAGGCCATAGAAGATACGGCAAAATTGACCAAGGTTGAGGAGGTTAAGGTGCAATGACAAAGGCAGGTCTTGTGGCAATGCTCTCCAAGTCCATGAACATTCCCAAACAGGATGCAAAGGTGATCGTTAACACCATCTTCAACTCCATCGCCGAGGCCTTGGCCAACGGTGACAAGGTGGAGCTCAGGGGGTTCGGCAGTTTTAGGATGAAGGAGCGGGCTGCCAGAACTGGAAGAAACCCGAGAACCGGAGAGGAGGTTCATGTGCCCAAGAAGTGGATTCCCCACTTCAAGGCGGGCAAAACCCTTCGCGAGGCCATAAACGAGAAGCAGTGATTCGAGATGAAGCTGGGCAGGTTCTACACCGAGGCCAAGGGGCAGTTTTGGGGGGTGGTTGAAGGGAGTACCATCTTTCCGTGTAGGGATACTTGGTTCCCCCACGGTGGTGTTGAGAAGACCGGAGAGGCCCTGAACCTCTCTGAGGCAAAGGTTCTGCCACCGGTGGTTCCAAGAAAGATAGTGGCCATTGCCCTCAACTACCGATCCCACGCGAAAGAGATGGGAAAGAAGTTTCCCGACGAGCCCCTCTTCTTTCTGAAACCCTCCACCGCGGTGATCGGTTACGGCGACGAGATCCTGCTCCCCCCCATGTCCCAAAGGGTGGACTACGAGGGGGAGTTGGCCCTGGTGATTGGCAAAAGGGCTAAGGATGTTTCAGAGGCGGAAGCCTTGAACTATGTGTTGGGTTATACCTGCATGAACGACGTGACGGCGAGGGACCTGCAGAAGAGAGACGGGCTCTTCTGCAGGGCAAAGGGGTTTGACACCTTTGCCCCCTTGGGTCCGTGGATAGAGACGGAGCTTGATCCAAGCTCCGTGAACGTCACCACCAGGGTGAACGGCGAGGTGAGACAGCAAGGGAACACCTCTGATCTGATATTCGACGTGCCCAGGCTCATCAGTTTCATTTCACAGGTTATGACCCTGGAGCCGGGAGATGTCATATCCACGGGAACCCCGTCGGGGATAGCGCCCCTTTCTCCTGGAGACGAGGTGGAGGTAGAGGTAGAGGGCGTTGGCACCCTGAGAAACAGGGCGGCCAAAAAGTAGGAGGGAAGATGAAGAGATTGGCGGTGGCAACTCTGGCCCTGGTTCTACTGATCTCCTCTGGTTCTTGGGCCTGGGCCCAGGATCAGAGTCTTCAGGACTCTCCTGCCACCGTAACCCTGGTTTGGCCCCAGGATTGCACCGCCATCAACTACGACGATCTTCACAGCATTGCCGATTACCTGTTGGTATTGGCCTGGTACCACGTTGAGGATGCTAAGGCATACCTGCTCTCCATGCTCTTCGACAAAGGGGGAGGAGAGTTTGGTGAATGGGACGGGATAGTTTCGCTTCAGTACGTGGTGCTTTGGGAGGGACTGGCCATACTGCCCTTCTTGCTGGACGAGGCCACGTGGAATGCCCTAGCCTCCTATGTGATCACCTGGCAGGTGAGGGCGTTGTCCGATCCTACGGATCCAACCAGCGTCATTGCCGTTAGCCCGAAGTTCGCCTTCACCATGAACCCGGTGGTGAGGTAGGGCAAGGGCTTCCCAATAACCGGCTTTCTCTCCGTTCCTTTCTGGGCTGAAATAGGTTGGTGCTTCCCTATTTCAGACTTTTATCCCCCTAAGCATGCAGGTTGGGAAAGAGTTGAGGTGCATCCCCCCCGGCAGGCTTGGGGGGATTGGAAATACGCCCTTACGGGAAGGGTCGAGATAAATGGTTCCTTGGGACTTAAGTGGGAGACTAATCCAAAAACAAGAAATGGCGGTCCCAAGGGGATTTGAACCCCTGCTACCGACGTGAGAGGCCGGCGTCCTAACCGGGCTAGACGATGGGACCGCCTGTTTTGGCTGGGAAGGGAGGACTCGAACCTCCACTAGCGAATCCAGAGTCCGCCGTCCTGCCGATTAGACGACTTCCCAGCGCTCAATCTTCCCCTTTAATATAGCTGCTCCCTCACCTCTGTCAATAGAGATTCCCGGTTGGAAATGCCCCTTTTTTGTTGGTGGCTCCCCCTTGACAAAGGGGACCTCCCATCTATTTTATTGCACCCAGCATGGCGGTGTAGCTCAGGTGGTCAGAGCAGGCGGCTCATATCCGCCGAGTCCGGGGTTCAAATCCCTGCACCGCCACCACGCCCTTCCAAGATACCCAGGGGTGGGATAGAATCCCTCGCCATGAATAGAAGGGAGAACTCGTCTCTTTTCACGTTTTGCCCCCGTTGTGGTGGGCGGTTGAGCCTGGATAATAGCAGACCTCTCCGGCCCAGATGCGTAGCCTGCGGATTCGTTCAGTACCGTAATCCCACGGTTGGAGTGGCAGTGGTGGTGATAGAGAACCGCCGGATACTGCTGGGTAGAAGGGCACCCAGGGTCTCTTACGGGGGAATGTGGTGCATTCCATGTGGCCACCTGGAGTGGAACGAGGAGGTTCACATAGCCGCCATACGGGAGTTCTACGAGGAGACTAACCTGCTGGTGAGAATAAAGGGGGTGATCGCGGTTCACTCCAACTTTCATCAACCGGAGCGCCAGACCGTCGGGGTGTGGTTTGAGGGAGAGCCCATCTGGGGAACGCCCAGGGCTGGGGATGATCTGGATGACCTGGGTTTCTTCGGTGGCCAGGAGATACCCACTCTCGCCTTTCCCACGGACTGGCTGGTGATAGAGGAGCTGAAGAGAGGAGGAAAACTATGAGACATCCGTTCCTTGAAAGGCTCGCCGACCTGATGGTCACTTACTCAATAGGGGTTGAGAAGGGAGACGTGGTGATGATCAGGGGAGGGGAGGAGTCGATTCCTCTGGTTAAGGCCTGTTTCGAAAGGGTGTTGAAAGCGGGGGGACATCCCCTGGTGAGGATAGGCTTCTCGGGGCAGGAGTACACCTTCTACAAGCATGCCACCGAGGAACAGTTGAAGTTCGTTGGTGAGATCGATCTGACCACTGCCAGGACCATAAACGGTCTCATCGCCATATTGAGTTCTTCGAACACCAAGGAGTTGACTGGTGTAGACCCTAAAAAGATGGCAATTGCCAGGGCTGCGCAGCGTGAGATCAGGGACATACTGGACGAGAGGGAGTTGAAGGGAGAGTTTGCCTGGGTTCTTGCTCCCTATCCAACCTCTGCCTATGCGCAGGATGCAGAGCTCTCTCTCGAGGAGTATCAGGATTTTCTCTTTGAGGCGTGCGGGGTCGTTCACGAGGATCCTGTGGAGTACTGGAAGGGAGTCTCTAAAATCCAGGAGGAGATATGCCAAAGGCTGAACCAGGTTGAAACGCTGCACTACATTGGCAGGGATACCGACCTCACCCTGTCGGTGAAGGGGAGAAAGTGGATAAGCTGTGATGGAAAGAGGAACATTCCCGACGGGGAGGTATTCACCTCTCCCGTGAAAGAGAGCGTAGAGGGAAGCATCTACTTCGACTATCCGGCCTGTTATTCTGGGGTGGAGGTTCACGGTGTTAGGCTCACCTTCGAAAACGGCAAGATAGTGGATGCCCGTGCACAAAAGGGGGAGGATTTTCTCAACAAGATGCTGGACACCGACGAGAACGCCCGCTTTCTCGGAGAGGTGGCCTTTGGCCTAAACTGGGGGATAAAAAGGTTCACCAAGAACATCCTCTTCGACGAGAAGATAGGGGGAACCATACACATGGCGGCAGGGGCGGCCTACCCCGAGACCGGAGGTGAGAACCCTTCTGGGCTCCACTGGGACTTCATAAAAGGAATGGAGGATGGCGAGGTGTACGCAGACGGAAAGCTCATCTACAAGAACGGGAGGTTTGTGTAGGGCAGGCTCTGGTATTACCCTTCTGGCTCCTCTTGGTTGATGAGGCTGATGGCCTCCTCTTGTCTCTCACGAGGCACCATCACCCTTATCTCTCCCAGTCCGTCCATGGTGAGGCCCAGTATGGAGCCCAGGGCCTCGTATCCCAGTCTCACCGGTATGCCGCTTGACTCCAGAAGGCCCTTGATCACCAGGGCCTCGGCCCATCCCTGGGAGATGGCAACCTCTGTCCAGCTATCCCTTGCCATCTTCCATTAGTTTCTTAAGTGACAGCCCTTCTATGCTCTTTCTCAATCTGTCGCTCATGGGACCCAGCTGCTGTGAATCACAGAAGAGTTCCATCACCTCGGTTAGGGATATGGTTTCTGGGGGCCTGCCCATGGTGTATCCCCCTCCCTCGGTCTCCGCGAGAAAGCCTTTCTCTACCAAGGATGCCGTTATTCCAGTGGCATAGGGCCAGCGCGCCAGTATCTCTCCCTGGTCAACGGGGGCCTCTCCCCTGAGAAACCGGTCTGCAATCAGCATGAGAATGGCCGTGGCGGTCAGAAAACCGTTTTTAGTTTCCTCTTGCTCACCAACTACCGGCCTCTGAGTGTAGCTGGCAATGGATGCGCCTATGAGGGTTATCACCCAGCAGAGGTAGATCCAGATGAGAAATATGGGCAATATGACGAGGGACCCGTATAGCTTGCTGAAGGCCTTGAACGAAAAGGTGTTGGCAACGAAGAGGTCGAAGCTGTTCTTGCCCAGCTCCCACAGAACGGCTGCCACGAACCCCCCTATGGCAGCGTTTTTGGGGTTAACCTTGCCCGAGGGAATAACGATGTATGACATGGTGAACCCGAGGAACGCCAGGAAGAAGGGAAGAATGATGAGGGCCAGTTTCACCACGGTGCTCATGTAGGGGATGAGCACCGCCTTTGTACTGAAGTAGATGGATAGTCCCATTAGTATGGGCATCCAGAAGACTATGTTTGTGAAAACGAACAGCCTCGTTATGGCGCTCCTGCTTTTGGGGATAGCCCAGATCTCGTTGAAGGCATCTTCTGTGGAGTTGAATAGTGAATACCCCAGGAAGATGAGGGCAACCATACCGCTTATCCCCAGCGTCTTGGACTTCTCGGCGAAGCTGTTGATGTACCCTATAACCGACTGTGCAGACTGGGGAACCAGAAACTGCATCAGCTGGTTCATGATGGTCTCTTTCATCTGGGCGAAGGAGCCTATGGTGGAGAAGAGGGAAAAGCTCACGATTATGAGGGGGACTAACGCCAGTATGGTGACGTAGGCCAAGGAGCCCGCGTGTACCAGGCAATGGTCTCTCTTGAACTTAACCATCAGGTTTTTAAGGTGCCTGCCTGGGCCGCTCTGTACGCCCATCTCGCCCTGGCGTTTGACCTCGCTCACCACCTCTTCAACGACACTCATCAACCCCTCTCCTTCAGGCCCATCTTCACCTCTTCCAGCATGGATTCCACAACGGCCTCTGGGTTCTCTGCGTTTCTTATGGGTCTTCCAACGACCAGGTAGTCTGCCCCTGCGGCAATGGCCTCTTTGGGACCCATCACCCTCTTCTGATCATCCACAGGTCTGTTCTCTACCGGCCTTATCCCCGGGGTTACCGCCACCAATCCGTAACCCACCTCTCTGCGTAGCCTTGCAACCTCGAGACCCGAGGATACCACCCCGTGGCATCCCACCTCCAGGGCCCTCTTTGCCCGGGATAGCACAAGATCCTCAACCTTGCACGAAAATCCCAGGTCTTCTACGTCGCCTTGATCGAGGCTGGTGAGCACAGTTACCGCCAGTATCTTCAGGTTCCCCTCTGCCGCATCCACCGCTGCCCTCAGGATCTCCTGGTTACCGTGCACAGTGGCGAAACTGACGGGGCGACGGTTCAACTGCTTCACCGCCAGATAAACGGTTTGGGGAACGTCGAAGAGCTTCAGGTCGAGCATAACCTTGCATCCTCTATCTGCAAGCCAGTCCACCATCTGGTAGCACCCAGAGAGAAAGAGCTGTAGCCCAACCTTGTAGAACCTGATCCTGGAGCCCAAGCGCTCCACCATTGCCTTTGCCTCTTCCACAGAGGGCAAGTCCAACGCCACGATGATTCTCTCTTCCAAGGGAATATCCATCTCTCGTATCCTCCGGTTCAGCTTGGAAACTCTTTCAGTATGGGCCTTTCAATTGCGTGTAGTACCAGGTTCACCTTCTGCACCCCCTCCTGCATGGCAAACCCCGGCACCTCTCGGTAGACCCGTTTCACCTGTTTGAGCAGGTCCACAGTTTGTCGCATGGCAGATATCAGGTCTCCCTCGTAGATAGAGCCCTCTTCAACTATCCTGTCCAGGGAGTGGCCGGTTATCCAGAGGTAAGAGGCATCGGCAAAGTTCCAGTTTATCTTACAGCTGAGTGGTTTGGGCAGGTGCTTCTCCTCTATGCCCCTGATGTAGTCGGCGAGTTCTTCCACCTCTTTCTTAAGGGATCTACTAAGGTACTTGGGGCGATTGCGCATTCTGTCGGGATCCCTCCCTATACACCCAATAAGCATGCCTATCTCTTCCGGTGACAGCCTGTCGAAGAAGCCCTCTAATATCATCTCTGTCACCAAGAGTTCCTCTATGTGTATCTTCTGAAGCACCTTTGCCCCTATTCGGAACCCCATGAACTCGTCGATGTGCCCAAGCTCCTTAAGGACCTCGCACTTGGCCTCGAACTCCCTCACCAGGTAGCTGGATATGTGCCTCATCTTCTTCTCCAGCTCTCGCAGCCTCTTCTCCATGTGTCGTCTCTTTCTCTCGGTGGCCCGACACTGACTCCTGTTTACGCAGAAGTCGCATTGCTCGAGCTTTATGCCTTTTAGAAGGGTCTCTGCCTTCAACACCTCCTTTGCCAGGCTGCGCCTCTTGGCCATGAGTCTCCTAACTCTCTGGGGATTTCCCTCTTCTTCCGCGATCTGTTCCTCCACCTGCCTGAGCTGGGCCTCTTTTCTCTCTATTCTCTCTCTCAGCTCGTTCTTTCTGTTCTCCATGTGTTCCTGGCTGTACTCGCAAACGAAGGTTGGCAGAGACTCTATCTTCTCCTTCAACTTGCCTATCTCGCGTTGAATTCTCTTCTTTTCGTCCTCGTGCTGGTAGGTCCAGAGGGAGGAAGAGAGGAACTCCTCCACCTCCTCCACCGAGTGTCTGGAGAGTAGGTTCACCACGGAGTTGTAGGAGAGCCTGAAGGAGCTCTCTATAGGTTCAATGTTGCTCTCCTTGTAGGTGGGTATCTCTTCGTGGTCCTTGGGATCAAAGCGTGCAACCACGTATCCTATGTCGTCTATGCCGCGGCGCCCAGCCCTTCCGGCCTTCTGGAAGAACTCCATGTTGGTGAGGGGACGAAATCCCTGGCCATCGAACTTTATGAGGCTCTCAAACACAACGGTTCTGGCAGGCATGTTTATTCCCAGGGCAAAGGTGGAGGTGCAGTAGACCACCTTCAACAACCTCTGCTCGAATAGCACCTCCACCAACCTCTTGAGCTGAGGTATGAGGCCGGCGTGGTGGTATCCGACTCCTGCCAGCAAGAGGTTGCGTACCCTGTCGAGGAAGGGTTTTGCTTCCTCGGGAATCTCCAGATTGTTCAGGTAGGCCTTTATTCTCCTCCTTTCCGACGGCGTAGTGAACGACATTATCTCCCCCAGTTCGTGGGCATACGCCTCAACCCTCTTTCTGTTGAACATGAAGTAGAGAGCGGGAAGCATTCCCTGCTCGGAGAGGAGCTGGATGATCTGAAGGTGGTTCACCGGCTTGAAGAGTGGAGGGCCCTTCTTCTTGCTCTTGGGTCCTCTAACCTTTCGCATCTTCTCTATCTTCTTGATCACCCTGTTCATGGGCTCCAATCCGGTCTCCTTGGTTATGCCCAAGAGCGATAGGGGAACCGCCCTCTTGGTGTGGCGAATCACCTGGGTCTTTCGGTCCTTTATCACCTCTATCCAGAGGGCCACCTCCTCGGCATTTGGAGCAGTCGCGGAGAGTCCCAGGATCTGGGTTTGTGAAGGCAGCAGAACGATGCTCTCCTCCCAGGCGGGCCCCCTGTCCCTGTCGGACAGGTAGTGTATCTCGTCGTACACCACCAGACGGGGAATGTAGTAGAGGCTGTCCTCCTGGAGCATGTTTCTTAGCACCTCCGTGGTCATCACCAGGACCGTGCCGTCGTCGTTTATAACCTCGTCCCCGGTGATGAGGCCCACCCGTTCACCTCCGAAGAGGGCGCAAAACTCCCTGAACTTCTGGTTGCACAGGGCCTTTAGAGGACCCGTGTAGATGACCCTTCCCTCGTCTCTCTCCAGAATCCTTTTAATGGCGTGGTCAACGATGGCGGTCTTTCCCGTTCCCGTGGGCGCAGCCACTATAAGGTTGTGTCCTGCCTCCAGTACCTTAAGGGCCTTCTTCTGAAAGGGATCCAATTTCTCGTAAGGTATGATAGACACTCGGTTTCTTCTCCTTCTCTCTTGTTTCAGGTTTTGGTTGTGATTATAAGCCTGCAGAGCACAAATAGGAAGGTTCATTGCAGTAAAAGACGATCCAAAGGGGAGGAGGGTGAAAGACCTTTTATTCAACCGGATAGAGGAGAAGGTGCTTAAGGGAGAGCCTCTCTCCAGGGAGGAGGGAGTGGCGATCTTCAGATGTCCTGAACTGTTGAGGGTAGGGGAGTGGGCCAACCAGGTGAGGGAGAAGATGCACGGCGATGACACCTTCTTCGTGGTGAACAGGCACATCAATCCTACGAACCTCTGTGTGAACAGGTGCAGATTCTGCGCCTTCTACCGGAGGGGAGAGGAAGCAGACGCCTATGCCCTAACCATGGAACAGATCCTTTCAAAGGCCCAGGAAGCCTATGACCAAGGGGCTAAGGAGCTCCACATCGTGGGAGGACTCCATCCCCACTGGCCCTACGGGTTCTACCTGGATGTGGTCAGAACGCTGAAAAACGCCTTTCCAGACATGCACGTAAAGGCGTATACGGCCGTGGAGGTGGACCACCTCGCCTCCATATCGGGAAAGAGGGTGGAGAAGGTGCTTGAGGAGCTTAAAGAAGCCGGCTTGGATTCCATGCCGGGTGGAGGTGCAGAGGTCTTCTCCGTGAGGGTGAGAAAGATTCTCTGTCCCCAAAAGACCCCTCCCGAGAGGTGGCTGAGGATACACGCCGCTGCCCACGATCTGGGCATACCTACCAACGCAACCATGCTGTACGGTCACGTGGAGAGCGTAGTGGAGCGGGTGGATCACTTGATTGCTCTAAGGGAGCTCGAGGAGAGGCACCCGGGGTTTCTCGCCTTCGTCTCCCTGGCGTTTCACCCCGAGAACACCGCGGTGGAGCTGCCTGGGGTGATGGGAACCACAGGGAGGGACGATCTGGTCACCATAGCTGCTGCCCGGCTCATTCTTCATAACATACCCCACATAAAGTCCTACTGGATCATGCTGGGAGAGAAGATTGCCCAGACGGCGTTGTGGTTCGGTTCTGACGACCTGGAAGGTACCGTGGTGGACGAGAGAATCACCCACGCCGCCGGGGCGTCTTCCCCCAGGGGGCTTTCAAAGGAGAGAATAGTGGGCATCATACGAGACGCCGGCAGGGTACCTGTAGAGAGGGATGCCCTCTACAACGAGGTGAAGAGGTATGGGTGAGGAGTTGCTGTATCGTACCTACCAGGAGGGGGACGAACACGGAATACTGGAACTCTTCAAAGAGGTGTTCGGGCATGACCTCACCCTTTCCCTCTGGGAGTGGAAGTACAGGCTTGCCCCAGGAGGTGGACCGAGGGTGGCCGTTGCCCAGGAGGCGGGAGGAAGGATTGTGGCGGCCTACAACGTTATATCCCTTCCGGCGGTTATCCGCGGAGAGGCGGGAACCATGGGCCAATGCGTTGACATAATGGTTCATCCCAAGCACAGGGGCAGGTTCCTGAAACAGGGGGTGTTGCTAAAGACCTTCGGCTCTTTTTGTGACGCGTACAAGGGAAAGGGAATTGACTTCCTCTACGGCTTTCCAGGGAAACGCCACTGGATACTTGGACAGAGAACGAAGATCTACTACGGGGGTGGGCAGATACCCTTCTTCAAGAAGGGACCGGTTAGGCAGAGATTCTCTACCAGGCTCAGGTTTGGTTTCAGGCCGGTGGAGGGCGATGGGTTTGAGGTGTTTGATCGGCTCTGGGATATGGTGAAGGGAGTATTCAGGACGGGGGTTGTACGAGACGGCTCGTACGTGAGGTGGAGGTATACCCTCCATCCCAAGTGGGGGTACTCGCTCTTCCTTCTCTCCAAAAGAGGCGGCGGTCCGGTGGGTTGGTGTGCGTTGAAGCACGAGGAAGGGGAGACGAAGCTGATGGACTTTCTCGTTCCTCACGGTCTCTTCCCCGTGCTGATGGAGAAGGTGGAGGAGGTGGCCGTGCTTGCGGGTAGTAAGGTGGTCTCCGTGGCCGTGCCAGAGGAGGGGGTGTGGGCAAGCAGCCTCTTCTCGCTGGGGTACCGTAACGAACCCACGGACCTCTACTTCACCACCTCTTTCATGGGAGATCCTCCCCCTTGGGCAGACCAGCAGGTGGGTGAGGTCTTCTACACCATGGGGGACATGGACATCTTTTAGACGCTGCCTTTCCACTTCGGAGAAGAGAGGAGGGGGGAAGGTCCACTCCACCTTAAAAAAGTTGGAGAAACCGCCGTTTAACCCCTTGCGCTCGGCGGAAGTATGTCGTATAGAATGAGCAGCTTTCCTCGGGACGAGGGAAAGGGGGGATGAAGAGAATATGTCCAATGTGGTGAACGCCTTTGTGAAGGTCGAGAGCGACCTTGACGCGGCGCTGCGTAAACTTCGGAAAAAGATAGAGAAAGAGGGCCTCATCAAAGAGATGAGGAAGAACATGTACTACGAGAAGCCTACGCAGAAGAGGCGCCGCAAGATGCTCAAGGCCAAGAAGAAGATGAGAAGAATGCAGGACAAGATGGCGCGCTACGACAAGCGCAGATAGAGAGAAACCACCTTCCTCCTAAGATAGAAGGCCAGGGTTAACCTGGCCTTCTATTTTGAGGATCCCCTGCCTCTCTTTAATTGGTGCCAAGGATTATGTAGCATAGGCCCGATTTGAGAGAAGGAGAGGCCTATTGAGGAACCGCCGTTACTTTGTGGACTTTATCTTAAGGGAGTGGCTTCTCTTTGCCTCCCTGGCGGGATTGGCAATCACCTCGTTGTACCTGAAGAGGATTCCTCCCTACTCCAAGGACGAGTTCGAGGTCCTATTCATGCTGGCGGTTCTCTTCGTCATAGTCAAAGGTTTGGAAGAGAGCGGGGCCACGGGCTGGCTCTCCCAACGATTGGAGAA
>CAZMTB010000028.1:0-3764 GCA_964569095.1 uncultured Aquificales bacterium | reverse complement strand
CATCCACACCCCCTTCGCCGTCTCCGCGGGTTTTGCCACGGGGATCTCCCACGCCTTGGAGATCACCGGAGACGCAGAGAGCCCGGTGATGGTATGGGCAGGAGACGGAGCCAGTTACGACATAGGATTCGCAGGACTCTCAGCCGCGGCGGAGCGGGGAGAGCGAATGATCTACGTGTGCTACGACAACGAGGCCTACATGAACACGGGCGCTCAGCGAAGCTCTGCAACCCCTCCGTGTACCTGGACCCCTACGACCCCTTCCCTGAAGCCCCAGAAAAAGAAGAACCTCTTTCTCATCATGGCCCAGCACAGGGTGGCCTATGCGGCTACGGCCTGCGTCAGCCATCCCCAAGACCTCATGGAGAAGGTGAGAAAGGCCAAGGATGCCTCAAGAAGGGGCTTTGCCTTCCTTTTGCTGCTCACCCCCTGCCCAACGGGATGGGGAATGGAGGAGAGTCTCACCGTTCAGGCGGGTAGACTGGCGGTGGAGTCGGGTATATTCCCTTTGCTCGAGACGGCGGAAGAGGGGAGAATACGGATAACCCACCATCCCTCGGCCTTGGGAGAGGTGGAGAAATACCTGGCCATGCAGAGACGGTTTGCCAGAATGAGCGAAGGAGAGAAGGAGAGTTTCAAAAGATGGGTGTTGGAGAGCTGGGAGGAAGTAGGTTAATCTAAAGAGTACTTTCTCCACTCCAAAGGGAAGGCCATCTACTCGGTGCTCTCCAGGAAGAGGGATAGATGCGGCCACCCTTGGGAACCAGCGGTATTGGCCTCACCAGTAAAGTGCGCCGGTTTTCTGAAGGAGCAGGTGGTAGTTGACCTCGTAGTGCCCCCCTGACCACATTGGCATCAGAGATGAATTCTAAACCTCTTCCCCCTCGGCCACCTCCGCCTCCTCAAACGTGGCCATCTCGTGGAGGATCCTCTCCCCAAGCTCCATCAACCACATGCCAATGGCCGCCCCTGTACCCTCTCCCAACCGCATGTCGAGGTCCAACAAAGGTCTACACCCCAGCCATTGCAGGGCGGCATCGTGGCCAAAGGCCGCAGACCTGTGGGCACACACGATGTAGTCCTTGATTTGTGGGGACAGACCCACGGCAATCAAGGCCCCGGCGGTAGAGATAAAGCCGTCAATCACCACGGGAATCCCCCGAGCGGCGCTTCCCAGAATGAGACCCGCGATGCCCCCGATCTCAAGGCCTCCAATCTTGGCAAGCACGTCCACAGGCTCGGAAGGATCAGGGTTGTTCACCTGAATCGCCTTTCTTACCACCTCCACCTTTCTGGAGAGGGTGTCGTCGTCTATCCCCGTGCCTCTACCGGTCACCTCTTCGGGGGACTTACCTGTGAAGACAGAGAAGATGGCACTGCTCGCCGTGGTGTTCCCTATCCCCATGTCACCTGCAGCAAAGAGGTTATACCCCTTGGCGGCATAGTTAAGCGCAACCTCTACACCCACCTTTAGGCACTCCAATGCCTCCTCCCTGCTCATGGCGGGTCCCTTAACCATGTTGGCCGTTCCCCTTCTCACCTTTGCCTGCAAAAGCCCCTCTGCAGGTTCAAAGATATGGTCCACTCCCACATCTACCACGATCACCTCTGCTCCCACCTGACGGGCAACCACGTTTATTCCAGCCCCTCCCCTAAGAAAGTTGTACACCATCTGGGCAGTGACCTCTTTGGGGAAAGCGCTCACCCCCTCCTCAGTCACCCCGTGATCCCCTGCAAACACGAAGACAGCCTTCCTCTTCACCCTGGCGTCGATGTCACCCTGTATCGTCACGAATAGCCTGCCAAGCTCCTCGAGCCTTCCAAGGCTGCCTTTGGGCTTGGTGAGGCTGTCCAGCCTTGTCTGTGCCTCTTCCACTATCCTTGCATCCAGGGGTTTTATCCTCTTCAAAAGCGCTTCCAACCACTCCTCCATCCGAGGCCTCCTATCTCCCAAAATGTTCTACATGGAATATACCCCCACGCCGAAGCGGGGAGAAGGGAAAAAGAAAAAAAGAAAGGCCGGGTTCCTCCCGGCCTTTTACCTAAAAATGTAGATACTCTTAGCCCTCTACGATGAGGCCTCCTCCCTCCGACGGAAGAATCTCCACCAGTTCAACCTCAAAGGTGAGGGTCTTACCTGCCAAGGGGTGGTTTGCATCCATGGTGATCCCCTCTTCCTCCACCTTGGTGACCGTCGCGATCAGCGGTGGTCCCGCCTGGGAAGATAGCTGGAACACCTGTCCCACCTGGGGCTCTATCTCCTGGGGAAACTGATCGTGGGGAACCATGAGAACCATGTCTTCACGGTACTCCCCAAAGGCCTTCTCCGGGGCAACGGAGACGGTCTTCTTCTCCCCAACGTTCATTCCGAGAATGCTCTCTTCGAGCCCCTCTATCATCTCTCCCGCACCAATGGTGAACTCCAATGGCTCTCCATCCGCCGAAGACCCAAACACCGTACCGTCTTCAAGACGACCGGTGTAGTGAACCTTCACCCTGCTTCCTACACTTGCTTCTGCCATAGTTGATATGACCTCCTCACATCCGTTTTGTCTACAGAAACTCTCTCGGTGGGATGTAAAGGGAACCAGCAATCACCACGGGCGGGTAGAGAATCACTACTCCCTACAACTCTCACCAAGCGCTTTCCGCTCATACAAGGGTTGGTAGCGGGGCCAGGATTTGAACCTGGGACCTTCGGGTTATGAGCCCGACGAGCTACCAGACTGCTCCACCCCGCGTCACCAAAACCGACCCTCTATTTAATCCTCCCCCTCACCATCGTCAACCCCTGCCCCTAAAATAGGGGAGAGAAAAGCCTTTAAAGGAGAGAAGGGGTCACTCCCTACAAGGGGAGGACCCTTTCTCAAACAGCGCTTCAGAGGAGACTATTGGCTTCTAAAACCTCATGCTCAGGCAGTCCTCGAACTTGGATGCCGGTATCACCCTGGGCTTCTTTACCCACTTCACCTTTAGGAGCACATCCAACACCTTGCGCGCAGACTCCATGCCCTTGAAAGGCCCAACTATGGTGCGATAGACGGTCTCACCCTTCACCACCGCCTTAGAGACGCAAACCCTTTTGAGTCCAAGCTTGTCGTGCAGCTTGGCGGCCTCGTTCATGGCATCAATCAGGTCATCAAAGGACCCAACATGAATCAAGTACTCTCCCTTCAGGTCCTCCGCCGGCGCCGTCTCCTGTACCGAAGACTGGGCAGCAGGAATGGGATTGTTCATGTACTCCTTGTAGTGGGTAGCCTTGCCACCGTCGGGACAACCGTCCTCGTCTTTGAAACCGTCCCTGTCCTCCGGCTCGAAGGGACACCTATCGTCGTCGTCTACGATACCGTCGTTGTCGGTATCCTTCACCACCTTGTCTATCACCACCATCTGGATGATCTTGTCGGGACAACCGTCTTTGTCGTCTATGCCGTTGTAGTTCTCCTTGTCCATAACGCACTTGTCCACGCTATCGGGAATACAGTCACAGTCCCGGTCTCCATCACAGTTCCAGTAGGGATAGACGGTACACGTACCTGCCTCTGGAGGAGGTGGAGGTGGTAAGGCCACCCTGCATCCGGCACAGGTGGGACACGCGACACAGTCCACTTTCGGCGGTGGAGGAGCAGGAGCCGCTGCCGCTGGAGTCGGAGGCGGAGCTGCAGGTTTCGGAGGTGGAGCTGCCACCGCCACCGGTGCAGGCTGGCATCCGGCACAGGTGGGACAGGCTGCACAATTGATTCTGGGTGCCGGCGCCATAGTCA
>CAZMTB010000027.1:0-4318 GCA_964569095.1 uncultured Aquificales bacterium | reverse complement strand
GGTGTCCTGGAATTCGCCGGTTGACCTGATGCGCACGGGTGCAGGCGAACCGCTTCTCTACCCGAACCTCGAGGAGATGATCTCCATCGCTGCCGGGGGTTCCAAGGTGAGCGTTGGCATACTAACCAACGGTCTCCTTCTCACCCCCGAGAGGGCAAAGGGGCTTTTGGAGGCGGGAATAGACTGGATAGGGTTCTCGGTGGATGGTGCCGATCCCCAGCGCTACTCCTGGTACAGGGGGGCGGAGCTGGAGGTGGTGGAGTCCCACATAGAGCACCTCCTCTCCTTGAGGAGGGGAGGCAGGCCCAGGGTGTTCCTGAACATGGTGAACATACCCGGTGCCGATCCCCAGGGGTTCGTAGAGAGGTGGTGCGGCAAGGTGGAGGAGGTGAAGGTATCCACCTTTCGTCCCGTGGGTAGCAGGAGCGTGTTGAACAAGTTCAACGTGGCGGTCTGCAATAACCTCTTCACCCAGATGGTTGTCACCTGGGAGGGAGAGGTCGTTCTCTGTTGCGAAGACATCTGGGCAGACCACCCCGTGGGCAGGTTTCCCCGTAGCAGCCTTCTCGAGGTGTGGAGGGGGGAACCCTTGGAACGGGCGCGTATCCTGCACAGGGAGTACCGTATGGACGAGATTCCCCTCTGCTCCACCTGCGACATGCCGTACTCCACCAAGGTGGTGAGGGAGTACAGGGATCCGAGGTGGAACTGCCGGGTGGTGGAGACCCCTGCCCAGGTCTCCTACCACTTCGACTCTTGAGGGTGCCCCGATGCTAAGGGGACTTCTCCACAAGTTCAGGGTGCTTCTGCTGGTTAGGAACCTCTTGTGGACCCTCATCGTGAGGGACTTCAAGGGGAGGTACGCGGGCTCTTTCATGGGGTTCTTCTGGGCGGTGGCGGTGCCCTTCATAAACATGTGCTTTTACATCTTCATCTTCTCCTACGTGCTGAAGATAAAGACGGGTATCAAGGGCATAGAGGGGTTTGGAACCTTCATCGTCTCTGGATTCATACCCTGGCTGGGCTTTCAGGAGGCCTTGACCCGGGCGGCCTCGTGCATGATTGACAACTCGTTCATGATCAAAAAGATAAGCTTTCCCTTAGACGTGATTCCCCTCTACGTGGTCTCCTCTGCCACCATAAACATGCTGATAGGTTGGGCGGTCTTTCTGGTTTACCTGGTGTTTGCCAGGGGTATTCACAGCTGGTGGGCCCTCATGGTGATTCCCTTGACCGTGGTGCAGCTGGTGATGACCCTGGGCCTCTCCTTCTTTCTGGCGGCCCTGGGGGTCTTCGTGAGAGACGTGGTGCACGTGATAGGCGTTCTCCTTCTGCTGTGGATGTACGCCACCCCCATAATCTACCCCCTCAACATGGTGCCCGTGGCCCTGAGGAAGGTCTTGCTGTTGAATCCCCTTACACACCTCGTTGAGGGATACAGGGCCACCTTGCTGCTGGGTTCTCCCCCCAACTGGGGTGGAATGGTGTACCTCGTGGGCTTTGCCGTGGTCTCCTTCTTTCTGGGGTACTGGGTCTTCTCCATGTCCAAAGAGCAGATTCCCAATTTCATCTGAGGTGTGGCGATGAGTCTCGTGGTGGCAGAGGGTATCGTGAAGGAGTACAGGATCTACCGCTCTCCTTCCCACCGGTTGAAGGAGCTCCTTTTCAGGAGGCCATTTCACCATTCCAAGCGGGTTCTGAACGGTGTCTCCCTGAGGGTGGAGAGGGGGGAGTCCGTGGGGATCGTGGGAGAGAACGGCTCTGGCAAGACCACCCTGCTCTCCATAATAGCGGGGGTGCTTCACCCAACCTCCGGCCATGTGGAGGTGAACGGCAGGGTCACCTCTCTCCTGGAGCTCGGAACGGGTTTTCACGCCGAGTTCACCGGGAGGGAGAACGTTTACGTTTACGCATCCCTGATAGGGTTCTCCAGGGAGGAGATAGATCGCAAGCTGCCCGAGATAGTGGAGTTTGCCGACATAGGGGAGTACTTCGACCTTCCCGTCAAGGCCTACTCCACGGGAATGCAGATGAGGCTGGCCTTCTCCGTTGCCATGGCCTTTGATCCCGACATATTCATCGTGGACGAGGCCCTTTCGGTGGGGGACGCCTACTTTCAGCAGAGGTGCTTTGAGCGGGTCTTGGGTTTCAAGGAGAGGGGAGGATCCCTCCTGATTGCATCGCACAGCACCTACCACATAGTCCGACTGTGCGACAGGGCGGTGTGGTTGCACGGGGGAGAGATCGCCGTTGAGGGTCCTCCCCACAGGGTGGTCTCGAGCTACGAGAGCTACCTTAGGGAGAAGGGCGGAGAGAGGGATGAGGGAGAGCTTGCCCCCAAGGTGGAGGAGCTGCCTCCCCTCTTCGTGAAAGAGGTGAAGGCGTCTCCCTCCATTGTTGGCAGGGGAGATTCCCTTGATGTGTCCGTGGTGTTGGCGTCGAAGGAGGGGATAAGGGGAGAGGTGCATCTGGCCTTTGGAATAGCGAGGAACGACGGATTGCAGGTCTTCGTCACCTCTACCCAGCTCGACGGTCTCCCTCCCGTGGTGGTGGAGGGGAGACGGGAGGTTCTCTTCAAGATACCCTCTCTGCCGCTTTTGGCGGGGGAGTACTACCCCGTTGCCACGGTGCTGGATGTGAACGGCCTTGCCCCTCTGCACCGCATGGACGGGGAGCCTTTCCAGGTGGAGAAGAGGGAGGTGGAGATGGGGGTCTGTTTCATTGAGCACCTCTGGGAGGTGGTTTAATGGATGGCTCGCTGGTGAGGGAGGTACGGGACTTGATGGTGAGAATCTCGGGGCTCGACCTTGGGGAGCCCCTGCCCCCGTTGGACGGTCTCTTTCTCCAGGTGTGGGCCGACCATTACGCCAGAATAGTCTCCCTATCGCGGCCCCAGGCGGGCTCTCTGACCCTGGAGGTGGGCTTAGGGTACGGAATAATACCCATCATCCTCTCCCGGGCGGGGGAGAGGGTGATCTCAACGGAGCACCCCTCCCGTCCATACATCTTCAAGAGGGACTACCGGGGGCTTCTCGATGAATCTGGGGTGGAGGTGGTGGCGAACGACCTGCTGGAGGGCTTGCCCTTTGCCTCTGGCCGGTTTCAGAAGGTGTTCTACTGCGACGTGGTGGAGCACCTCTCCCCCTCAGTGGTGGAGGCTCAGATAGGGGAGATTGGCAGGGTTATCGCCCCCGGAGGGGTGCTGGTGATCTCTACCCCCAACCTGGCGAGGCTGTGGAATCGGCTTCGGTTTCTCGTTGGCAGGCCGGTGAATCCTCCCTTGAGGGTGAGAAAGGTGGGAGAGACCTACGACCATCTCAGGGAGTACCAGTGGAGCGAGTTGAGGCCCCTCTTCGAGGAGGCAGGATTCGAGGTGGAGAGGGTCGAGTACGGATGGATACCCCACTTCAACGGGGATAACCCCAGGGGTCTGGTCAACCGCTTGACCAGACTTCTCATGGCGCTCTTTCCCGCCCTGGGAGACGAGTTCTACGTGCGCATGGTGAAGAGATGAGCCGGTACGAGGAGGAGATACGTCGGGCCCACGAGAGGGTGGCAGATAGCTACGGGATAGTGGACATCCACGGCAATCCCGCCGGTGAGTGGGAGGGATGGGTGTTCCAGAAGACCGTGGTGGACAAGGTGGAGTACCTGTGGAGGCGTTACGGGGGAGGTGTGTTGCTGGATGCGGGCTGTGGTAATGGCCAGATTACCCAGGTGTTTGCATCCTTGGGGGCGGAGAGAATGGTTGGAGTGGACTTTGCCATGCCAATGCTCAGGAGGGGGGAAGAGAGGGCGGTGTTGAAGGGGTACCGAGAGAGGCTCCACTTGGTTCAGGGTAACCTGAAGCAGCTTCCCTTCGAGTCCGGGAGTTTCTCTCTGATTCATCTCTACGGGGTTATGGAGCACCTCGATCGGCCGGGGGAGGTTTTGCAGGAGTTGGCCAGGGTGTTGGTTAGGGGGGGACATCTGGTGCTCAGCATACCCAGGAAGTGGAGTCTCGCCCACGTGACCTACCTGGCCTTCAGCCCGTCCGTTCGGGACTGGGGGCGACGGGTTTCCTGGAGAAACCTGCTGAAGTTCAGGGAGAAGGCGGAGTTTTACAGGTTCTACTCTTGGAGAGGGTTTCTCTCCCTGCTTCCGGGAAACCTGCAGGTGGTGGAGCGAATACCCGTTATTCACTACTACGCCTGCGGGCTGGCAGACAGGTGGATACGCAGGTGGGACAAGGGGATATCTTCCATGGAGGCCCGGGAGAGGCTCTTTGCGAGGTTGCCACTACCCCCTGCGGGAGAGTACGTGGTACTCAGGCGGGTTT
>CAZMTB010000026.1:0-7817 GCA_964569095.1 uncultured Aquificales bacterium | reverse complement strand
CCATGGACGCCTCCAACCTGATGAAGCCAGCACTCTCAAGGGGTGAGTTGAGGTGCATAGGGGCGACCACCCTGTCGGAGTACCGCAAGTACATCGAGAAGGACGGCGCCTTGGAGAGGCGTTTTCAACCCGTGATGGTGGATCCCCCCTCGGTGGAGTACACCATAGAGATACTGAAAGGGCTGAAGGAGAGCTACCAGGAGTTCCACAAGGTGGAGGTGCTCGACGAGGCCTTGGAGGCAGCAGCCAGGCTATCCGACAGGTACATCAGCGACAAGTTTCTGCCCGACAAGGCGATTGACCTGCTGGACGAGGCGTGTTCCTCGGTTAAGGTGGAACACGGCAAACTGCCACCGGAGATACTGGAGAAGGAAGAGGAACTGGTCCAGCTCTCCAAAAAGCGGGAAGAGGCGGTTGAAGGAGAGGACTACGAGGCTGCGGCCCAGGTGAGAGACATGGAGAAGGCCCTGAAGGTCACCATCTCGCGCATGAAGAAAAAGTGGAAGAGCTCCATGGAGAAGGAGAAACCCCAGGTGACCTCGGACCACATAAAGAGGGTGATCACCCAGATGACAGGCCTGCCCCTGGAGAGGCTCCAAGAGACCGAAGAGGCACGACTGGTCTCTTTGGAAGAGGAGCTGAACTCCATCGTGGTGGGACAAGAGAAGGCGGTGAGCGTTGTGGCCAACGCCATAAGGCGCTCACGGGTGGGATTGAGACCGGTGAACCGACCCCGAGGGGTCTTCCTCTTTCTGGGACCAACCGGGGTGGGCAAGACCCTTCTGGCAGAGGCCATGGCCAAGGTGCTCTTCGGGGAGAAAGACGCCCTGCTGCGATTCGACATGTCGGAGTACCACGACAAGTACAACACCTCTCGTTTAATTGGCTCCCCACCGGGTTACGTGGGATACGAAGAGGGGGGACAGCTGACCGAGGCGGTGAGAAGAAGGCCCCACTCCGTTGTGCTCTTTGACGAGATAGAGAAGGCCCACCGAGAGGTATTTAACGTTCTACTTCAGGTTTTTGACCGGGGGAGAATAACCGACGGGCAGGGCAGAACCGTGGACATGAGAAACACCTACATCATCATGACCTCCAACGTAGGAGGCAAGGACTTTTTCAAGGGGTTATCCCTGGGATTCGGAAACGAGGAGAAGAACCGCAAGGACATAGAGAAAGAGGTTATGAGCAAGGTGAAGAACCTCTTTCCCCCGGAATTCCTGAACAGGATAGACCAGGTGGTGCTCTTCTCGCCCTTGGAAAGGAAGCACCTGCTGAGGATATTCGATCTGGAAATGGCAGAGATAGCAAGCCTGGCCCTGGAGCAAGGGTTGGGAATAGAGGTGACACCCAGGGCAAAGGAGTACTTAGTAAGGCTGGGAGAGAACCGTCAGATGGGCGCTAGGCCTTTGAAGAGGCTGATAGAGGAGAAGGTGGTGGAGCCTATATCCTCCAAGATGCTTGAAGGAGAGCTTGAAGAGGGCGACTCCGTTATTGTAGAGTGGGACGAGAAGAGCGACGGCATCGTGATACAGAAGAAGCGGGAAGAGGTGGAAGTGGTCTAAAAGAAGAGCAAGGGGAGGGCAGATGAGGAGAGCAGGGTTTTCGGCAGTCGTTATCTTTCTCTTTTTTACGCTGGCCTTGGTGCCGTTCCAGGCAAGGGGGGAGGAAGAGGCCGGCAGCATCACCGTGAAGGTGATAGAGGTCACGGGAAACAGGCGAGTGGATAAAAACACCATCCTCTACAAGCTCAAGACCCGGGTGGGCGATCCCTTCGACGTCATGAAGGTGAGAGAAGACGTGAAGACCCTCTACAACACGGGATTCTTCGAGACCGTTGACGTGGACGCCGAACCATTCGAAGGCGGGGTGAAACTCAACTACATAGTGAAAGAGCGTCCTCTGGTGAGCAAGGTCAAGATAGAGGGCAACAAGAAGGTGAAGACCGACGACCTCCGCAAAGAGATGAAGTCCTTCCCATTCTCAATCTACAACGAGAACATTTTAAGAGAGAACATCAGGAAGATAGAGCAGCTCTACCAGGCCAAAGGCTACTACCAGGTGAAGGTGACTCCCATAACCAAAAGGGTGGGTGACCGCCTTGAACTCACCTACAAGATAAAAGAGGGAGAGAAGGCCCACATTGCCAAGATAGAGTTCGTGGGAAACAAGGCGTTCAAAGACAGGAAGCTGAAAGAGGTTATGCTCTCCAAAGAGAGGACCCTCTTCAACTGGGCATACACCTTCATATCCAAGTTCTTCGGCAAGCCTGCAACCTACTATTACATAGAGGACCTCTTCAGGCTGGACCTCATGAAGGTGAGGGAGTTCTACCGAGACCACGGCTTCCTCAGGGTGCTGGTGGGAGAGCCAGAGGTGAGCGTAAACAAGAAGAAAGGGGAGATCTTCATAAAGGTGCCTATAGAGGAGGGGCCCAGGTACAAGGTGGCAAGCGTGGACATGGAGATAGGAGAGGACGACCCCTTCAACAAGACCCAGCTAACCAAGATACTGAAACTGAAACCCGGCGACTGGTACAGCGCTGCTTTGATGCGCAAGGACGTGACAAACCTGACCGACATCTATGGCTCCCGAGGCTACGTGAACGCCGACGTGCGTCCCTTAGTTGACGTGAACGACGAGAGCCACCTCGTCACCGTGGATTACCGCATAGAGAAAGGAGACCTCTACTATGTAGGGCTGATAGAGGTGCACGGCAACACCAAGACCAGGGACAAGGTGATACGCAGGGAATTGGGAATCACCGAGGGAGAGGTGATGAACACCCTGGCCCTGAAACACGCGAAGCAGAGGCTGAGCAAGCTGGGCTACTTCTCACAGGTCGACATAGAGACCAAGCCCACTCCCCAGAAGGACGTGGACGTCACGGTGAACGTGGAGGAGCAGTCCACCGGGTCTCTGGTGTTAGGAGGCGGCTACAGCTCCATAGAGTCCTTCGGAGGCATGATCTCCATTGGCGAGAAGAACCTCTTCGGAAGAGGGCAGAGCCTCAACTTCAGTGGAGAGTTCACCACCAAGAGGATAGAATACGACATCACCTTCTACGATCCTTACTTCCTGGACCATCCCTTCTCTTTGGGTCTCAAAACCCACAAGCGCACCTACGAGTTTGACGACTTCGACGAGGACAGCCTCGGCTTCACCCTCACCGTTGGCAAGCCCATATACCTCCTCGGTCACTACACCATGGCGTCGGTAGGATACGAGTTCCTATACGTGGATATCACCAGCGTGGATAACGACGCCCCCAACTTCATTCAGGACCAGGAGGGAGAGTCCATATCGAGTGCTCTCCTCTTCTCCTTCGAGCAGGACACCAGGAACAGCGCGGTTCTGCCCACCAAGGGATTCAAGCGAAGCCTGTACCTGAAGCTCGCAGGCCTCGGGGGTGACGAGTACTACTACAAGGTGGTGGCAGACGCCGGCTGGTACTTCGACGGAGACAGGTTCATGGAAGGCTCTGCCTTCCACGTGAGGGGGCGACTGGGCTTCATGAACCCCATGCCCTTTGGAGGTTCACGCTCCAGGCCCATCTACGAGAGGTTCTACGTGGGGGGCGGAGACACCGTTAGAGGATTCGCCAGCGACGAGGCGGGCCCAGAGGAAGACGGCAGCGCCATTGGAGGTACAAAGGAGCTCATCTTCAACTTCGAATACCTATTCCCCATCGTCTCCAGCCTAAAGGGAGTGGTCTTCTACGACACGGGAGCGGCCTTCGACAACGGAGACCAGATAAACCTGAGCGGCATGAGGCACGCCATAGGATTCGGAATACGCCTGGTCACTCCATTTGGGCCACTGAAGGTGGACATGGGGTTCAAGCTGGACAAGAAGAAAGACGAAGACCTGAGCAAAGTGAGCTTCTCTGTGGGAACCATGTTCTGATACCAAAGTGCAGAAAGGAGACTTAAAAATGAAGAGAGCGACGATGGCTGCGGTGGTGGCTCTGCTTACGCTACTGCCGGCAATGGCAAGCGCGGGAAACACCAAGATAGGGGTTGTGGACCTTCAACAGGTCATAGCCAACTCCAAGCAGGGAAAAGAGGCCACCGCCAAGCTGAAGAAGGAGTACGAGAAGAAAAAGGCGGAGGTGGACAAGAAGAGGGCCGAGGTGCAGAGGTTGAGGGAAGAACTTGAGAAGAAGTCGGCTCTTCTCTCGGAGAAGGCCAAAAAGGCCAAGCAGGACGAGTACAGGGAGGCCTTGAGGGAGCTTCAACACCTCATAGACGACTCCAAGTCTGACCTCAGGTTGAAAGAGAACGAGCTGAGGCAACAGCTCTTGAAGCAGGCGGTGAGCGTGGTCCAGAAGCTGGCCAAAGAGAAGGGATACGGGCTGGTGATAGACATGAGCGGGGGAGTGGTCTACGCCGATCCCTCCCTCAACATAAGCAAGGAGGCCCTCAAGCGTTTCGACAAGGGAGGCAAGTAGCTCCATGAACCTTAGGTTCACCGCTGCCCAGGTTGCCCACATGGTGGGTGGAGAGGTGGTGGGGGATCCAGAGAGGGTCTTAACAGGTTTCGCCCCCCTGGAGGCAGCGGGCGAGAAGGACCTGTCCTTTGCAACGGGAGAACCGTATCTCTCCATGGTGAGAGAGACCGGAGCGGGGGCAGTGCTGGTTCCAAGGGCGCTGGATGGAGTTGCAGCAACCCTCATAGTGGTGAAGAACCCATACGAAGCGGTGGTGGAGCTTCTGGCCAAGGTCTATCCTCCCCTCTACAAGAGGGACGGGAAGATCTCTTCCACTGCCCAGGTCTCCCCTCTGGCCACCATCGAAGAGGGGGTGACAATAGGACCCTTCGCCGTAATAGAGCCGGGTGCCGTTCTGAAGAGGGGCTGCGTCGTAATGGCGTACTGCTACGTGGGAGAGGGGGCAGTGGTGGGAGAAGAGGCGGTGCTTCATCCCCACGTAACCCTCTACAAAGGCGTGAAGATAGGAGACAGGGCCACACTGCACAGCGGGTCGGTGGTGGGTTCGCCGGGATTCGGATACCTGGAGAAGGATGGAAAGAGGATACCCATCCCGCAGGTGGGAGGGGTAGAGATAGGGGAAGAGGTAGAGGTGGGAGCAAACACCTGCATAGACAGGGGAACCCTGGCAAGCACCAGGGTGGGCAAGGGCACAAAGCTGGACAACCTGATCCAGGTGGGACACAATGTGGTGATAGGAGAAGACTGTGCCTTCGCGGGTCAGGTAGGTATATCGGGAAGCGCCCGCATAGGAAGCAGGGTGCTCATGGGTGGTCAGGCGGGAATAGCAGACCATGCCAAGGTGGGAGACGGGGCCATGATTGGGGCCCAGGCCGGGGTGTCGGGAACGATTGGAGAAGGGGAGATCGTGATAGGCTCACCTGCCATCTCCCACACCATCTGGAAGAGGGCTGCAATGGCCTTTCCCAAGCTGCCCGAGCTGGTGAAGCGAGTGAGGCGCATTGAGAAGACCTTGGAGAAGAGAGAGGTAAAGCAATGAGCAACGCCAAGCTGATCACAGAGGTGCTTGAGCTCCTTCCGCACCGCTATCCTTTTTTGATGATAGACCGTATCCTGGAATTAGAACCTGGGAAGCGGATAGTGGCCATAAAGAACGTGACCTTCAACGAGCCCCACTTCACTGGGCACTACCCAGGGTATCCCGTGATGCCAGGGGTGTTGATGATAGAGGCCCTGGCTCAGGCGGGGGGCATCGTCGCCTCGTCTGAGCTATCTAAAGAAGACCTTAAAAAGTCCACCATGCTATTCGGGGGAGTGGAGAAGGCGAGGTTCAAGAGAGAGGTGATTCCCGGAGACGTCCTGACCCTCTCAGGAGAGATCGTAAAGAGAAGGGGCGGATTCTGGTGGTTCCAGGGAGAGGCCAAGGTGGGAGACGAGGTTGCCTGCTCTGCCACCCTACAGGGATTCATAAGAGTGGGGAAGTGACCTTCGCAGTTGAAGACAAGACCAATCATTAAAGAACCATCCAGCAGAAGGACAGCCCTCAAGGTACTGCTCTGGGCCTTAGCCACGGGGGCAGTGATGTGGTCCCTGGTTGCAACGGCCAGCATGGACCAGTCCCTGAAGAAGATGGCCCAAGAGATCGCCGACACCGTACCCAAGTTAGAGGGGAAGGTTATAGGAGTACAAGAGGGCAAGCTATTGATAGACAAGGGAAGTCAAGATGGCCTCCAGCCCGGAGTTGTGCTCACGGTGTTTCGCAGGGGCAAACCCTACTACCATCCCTTCACTGGGGCCCTCCTGGGTTACTCAGAAGAACAGCTCGGCACGGTGCAGGTGGTTATGGTCAATCCCACCACCTCCTGGGCCGAAGAGGTGTCGGTGAAGAAACCCATAGAGCCAGGGGACAAGGTTAGAATAAGCGCGGCCAAGATACCCGTCTACCTCTTCCCCATAGTGGACAAGTCGGGACAGGGGTTCAACGTTTACGCCTTCCAGGAGAGACTCAAGGGATACCTTAAAGAGACCGGTCGCTTCAGCGTTTACGGTGAGAACCACGTGATTATGCGGGTGAAGGAGGCTTCAGAGCTGGGATTGTGGGGTGCTTTTGAGTCCATGGTGGGCAAAACCAAGGGCCTGGCCCTAATAGGGGCCATAGACGCCAAAGGGGGGGAGTACGTCTTCGAGGGAGAACTACTCTCCTTGGAGACGGGGAGAAGGATAAAGAGGGTGCGATTGGCACTGGGCAAGGCGGGTTGGCAACCCACCATAGAACGAGACCTAATCTTTGCCTCCCCTGCCCTCGCCATCAAGTCCTTCGGCATGGCCATGGGAGACGTTACGGGAGACGGAAGCCAGGAGATAGTACTGGCCACCGACTCCTACCTCGGCATCTACAACCTAAACATGAAGACAAAGAGGCTTAAGGAGATCTCGAAGAGGCCTATCTCACCCGCCGACGTGCTTCTATCCCTGGACGTGGTCGATATAGACGGAGACGGAAGGGCCGAGATCTCTTACTCCTCAAGCGATGTGCACACCTTCACCGTGAAGGGAAGAATCTTCAAGGTGAGTCCCCAGGGAAAGTGGAAGAAGATATACTCTACCGACAACCTGCTCAGAATGTTCAGGGTTGACGGGAAGGGAATAGTGGTGGAGCAAGGGGTAGGAAGTAGCAATCCTTACGCCTTCACCCCAAAGGTCAGGTTGTGGAAGGGAGAAGAGCTCTATTCTTTGGACTTCTTGAAAGATCAAGGGCTTATCCTGGGCATCCAGATAACCCACCTTCCTGGCACAAACGGATGGCAGGTACTTTGGAACCGGGACGGAAGGGTAATGCTCTACGACCTGAAGACGGGAAGAAGCATCTGGGACCTGCCAGGTATACACGGCAACTGGGGCAGAGGATTCTTCTACGCCAATCCACCTGGAAAGAGCTTCTACGACGACATGAACGAGATAGAGGACAAGGACTACGAACGCTACAAGGAGTACACGGTTGTGGCCTCGGGACGGTCCCTGATCATACCCTCCAAGAGAGATTGGCTTCTGGCCGTCTTCAAGAACAACCCCGCCGACTGGATAATAAACCTGGGCTCCTACACCAAAGGAGAAGTTGACGTCTTGAAGTGGAAGATGGGCTTCTTCGACGCCACTGGATGGAAGAGAAACTTCGATGGGGGAGTGGTAGACCTGTACGGAGGAACCATAGAAACGGACCGTGGCGTAGAATCGGTTTTGGTGGTACTAACCACCAAGAAGAGTGCCTCCAGAAGGTTGAAGAAACAAGACGTATTCTACTCCAGGATCTTCATCTACAGACTTAAATAGATTTCTGTAAAGAGGTATAGACATCAGGGGCTCCGAT
>CAZMTB010000025.1:0-7638 GCA_964569095.1 uncultured Aquificales bacterium | reverse complement strand
AGGTGATAATTGCTGCCTCTGCCGAGGTGGAGGATGAAGAGGCCCGTAACTGGCATCCCACGGTGGTGAAGGTGGACGACAACAACCGGGTGGTTGAGGTGACACGCCAAGAGGCTCCCTTCTCTCTCTATGCCGCGTGATCCTGGTTTTCAAAAGAAGAAGGGCCACCTCTATGGTGGCCCTTCTTTATCGTTTGTGGTTGAGCTGTTCGATTTAGAAGAGTTTCAGCCGCGCCTGAAGTCTCTCCATCTGCTTGCGGAGGGATTCAGTCTCTTCTGGTGATAAACCGGCTTGCTGCAGTTTGCCTGAGAGTTCCTGGATCTCTGCCCTGATCTTTTCTACGTCTATCTCCGAGCGCCGCTCTGCGAACTCGGTTAGGATAAGCACCTTGTTGGGCCGAACCTCTGCGTATCCCCATCCTACCGCCAGCTCTTCCCTGCCACCGCTGAACTCGTAGGAGAGCTTACCCGGCCTGATAGGAGTGAGAAATGGGGTGTGATTGGGCAGAACTCCAAACTCTCCCTCTGCACCGGGAACCGTAACTGAGCTCACCTCTTGTGAAACCGCAAGCTCTTTAGGAGTGGCTATCTCTAATTGTAGGCCTTCAGCGGCCATCTTTTACACCTCTCCCTTCTTTATCTTTTCTGCCTTCTCTATTGCCTCTTCTATGGTTCCCACCATGTAGAAGGCGGCCTCTGGCAGGTCGTCGTACTCTCCCTCGACGAGCCCCTTGAAGCCCTTGATGGTCTCCTCCAGTGGCACGTAGCGTCCGGGTTGCCCCGTGAAGGTCTCTGCCACGAAGAAGGGCTGGGAGAGGAATCTCTGGATACGGCGGGCCCTGTTAACCACCACCTTGTCCTCTTCTGAGAGCTCCTCCATACCCAAGATGGCGATGATGTCTTGCAGCTCCTTGTACCTCTGTAGGATTCCCTGCACCCTCCTGGCTACCTGGTAGTGTTCCTCTCCAACGATCTGGGGATCGAGGAGTCGGGAGGTAGAATCCAAGGGATCCACCGCGGGGTAGAGACCCAGCTCCGCGATCTGTCGGGAGAGAACCGTGGTGGCGTCGAGGTGTGCAAAGGTGGTAGCCGGGGCGGGGTCTGTGAGGTCGTCTGCGGGAACGTAGATGGCCTGCACCGAGGTGATGGAGCCTTTCTTCGTGGAGGTGATTCGCTCCTGGAGGGCACCCATCTCTGTTGCCAGTGTTGGCTGGTAACCCACAGCCGAGGGCATACGTCCCAGCAGGGCCGACACCTCGGATCCTGCTTGGGTGAACCGGAATATGTTGTCGATGAAGACCAGCACGTCCTGTCCCTCTACGTCGCGGAAGTACTCGGCCACGGTGAGACCGGTGAGTCCTACCCTCAAGCGGCAACCGGGGGGTTCGGTCATCTGTCCGTAGATGAGGGCGGTCTTGTCGAGAACGCCAGCGTGCTGGGTCTCCAACCACAGGTCGTTGCCCTCACGGGTACGCTCTCCAACCCCGCAGAAGACCGACACGCCGCCGTGCTCAATGGCGATGTTACGGATGAGCTCCATGATGACCACCGTCTTGCCCACTCCTGCACCGCCGAATAGCCCCGTCTTTCCTCCCTTGCAGTAGGGTTCGAGCAGGTCGATGACCTTGATCCCCGTCTCCAGGATCTCGGTGGTGGTGGACTGCTCCTCGAAGGAGGGAGCGGGGCGGTGAATGGGCCACTCCTCCTTGCTGTTGATGGGGCCCCGGTAGTCCACCGGCTTTCCGATGACGTTGATAACCCTTCCCAGAACCTCTTTGCCCACGGGGGTCTTGATGGGAGAGCCTGTATCCAGGGCCTTCATTCCGCGCACCAGACCCTCTGTGGGACCCATGGCCACGGTACGCACCCTGTTGTTGCCAAGGTGCTGGGCCACTTCCAGGATCAGGTCGAACTGTTCCCCGGTGGTTTCGTCCTTCTCGGTGAGGTGAAGGGCGTTGAGCAGGGCGGGAAGGTTCCCCGCAGGGAACTCAAAGTCCACCACGTTACCCATAACCTGAACGATCACTCCGTAGTTCTCGCTAGCCATATCCAATACTCCTTAAATCCGTTTTTTACTGGTTAAGGGCCTCGGCGCCGCCCACCACCTCGAGAATCTCGTTGGTGATGGCCGCCTGTCTGGCCTTGTTGTAAACCAGAGTGAGGTTGGTGATAACCTCCTCTGCGTTGTTTGTCGCGTTGTCCATGGCAGTCATCCTTGCAGCATGCTCGCTGGCTGCTGACTCCAGGAACACCCTGAAGACCTCCGTTCTGAAGTAGAGGGGCAGCAGCTCGTCCAACACCTCCTCTGGTGAGGGCTCGTAGATGTAGTCAACGGTGAGTTCTCCCTCCTTGGCCTCCATGGGCACGATGGGAAGCAGCTTCTCCAGAATCACGTCCTGCCGTATGGCAGACTTGAACTCGTTGTAGACCACCGATACCGAGTCCCACTCTCCCTTCACGTACTTTGCAGTGATGAGGTCTGCCACCTGGGCGCTGTCCTCGTACTTCACGGTCTTGGAGAAGATGTCTCCCAAGGTGTGTACCACGTTGTACTGGGGCCTTCGGGAGAAGAAGTCTATTCCCCTGTTTCCCACCACGATGAGGTCAACCTTGCGGCCCTGCGCCTCTTCGTCTCTCACGAAGGCCTCGGCCTTCTTCAAGATGTTCGCATTGAATGCACCACAGAGTCCTCTGTCGGCGGTGACCACTACCAGGCAGGTATTGGTGGTCTCTTCCCGCTCTGCCAAAAGGGGGTGCAGATCGGGATTGGCACGCATGGCCAAGGATGCGATCATCTCCTGCATCCTGAAGGCGTAGGGTCTCAGTTGCAGAATGCTCTCCTGTGCCCTGCGCAGCTTGGCCCCTGCCACCAGATACATGGTCTTGGTGATCTTCTGGGTGCTCTTTACGCTGCTTATCTTTCGCTTTATGTCTCTCATGCTGGCCATGGCATGGCCTCCTTACACCACAAAGCCCTGTTTGAACTCCTCTATGGCCTTCTTCAGTTTCTCTTCGAGCTCTGGGCTTATGTCTTGCTTCTCCCTGATTTCTGCAAGGATTTCTGCCTTGGATGTCTCCATAAACTGTAGGAACTCTGTTTCGAACCTGCGGCATGCCTCAACGGGGATGTCGTCAAGGTAGCCGTTGACTCCTGCGAAGATTATGGCCACCTGCTTCTCTGTTGCCATTGGCACGTACTGATCCTGCTTGAGGATCTCCACCATTCTCTCTCCTCGGGTGAGCAACGCCCTTGTGGAGGCGTCCAAGTCGCTCCCAAACTGAGCGAAGGCGGCCATCTCTCGGTATTGTGCCAGGTCGAGACGCAGCCTTCCTGCCACCTTCTTCATGGCCTTGTTCTGCGCCGCTCCACCCACTCGGGAGACCGAGAGACCAACGTTCACTGCTGGACGGATGCCGGCGTAGAACAGGTCGGTCTCTAGGTAGATCTGTCCGTCGGTGATGGAGATGACGTTGGTGGGAATGTAGGCAGAGACGTCTCCCGCCTGGGTCTCAATGATGGGAAGGGCGGTGAGGGAGCCTGCCCCCTTCTCGTCGCTCATCTTGGCAGCGCGCTCGAGAAGCCTGGAGTGAAGGAAGAAGATGTCACCGGGGTACGCCTCGCGGCCAGGGGGACGACGCAGGAGGAGGGACATCTCACGGTAGGCCGCTGCCTGCTTGGAGAGGTCGTCGTACACCACCAGAGCGTGTCCCCCGTTGTCCCTGAAGTACTCTCCCATGGCGCATCCCGCGTAGGGTGCCAGGTAGAGCAGGGGAGCCGGCTCACTGGCGGTTGCTGCAACCACTATGGTGTACTCCATGGCTCCCATCTGGCGCAGCTTGTCCACCGTGCGTGCCACCGAGGAGCGTTTCTGGCCAATGGCAACGTAGATGCAGATAACGTCGGAGTCCTTCTGGTTGATGATGGCGTCTATGGCCACGGCGGTCTTACCAGTCTGCCTGTCTCCAATGATCAGCTCTCGTTGGCCCCTTCCTATGGGGATCATGGAGTCTATTGCCTTGATTCCCGTCTGCAGAGGCTCGCTAACGGGCTGTCTGTCCACAACGCCCGGTGCAAGTACCTCCATGTGCCTGAACTCCTTTGCGTTAATGGGACCAAGCCCGTCTATGGGTTGTCCCAACGGATTCACGACCCTGCCAATCAGCTCTTTTCCAACGGGAACCTCGATGATTCGGCGGGTTCTCTTTACCCTGTCCCCCTCCTTGATGAAGGTGTCGTCTCCCAGAATGACGATACCCACGCTGTCCTCTTCCAGGTTGAATGCCATGCCGAAGATGTTGTTGGGAAACTCCACCATCTCGCTGTACATGACGTTGTCAAGGCCATAGACCCTGGCAATACGGTCACCCACGTAGGTGACGATACCCTCTTCTGCAAGCTCGACGCCGCGCTCGAACTCCTCGATACGTCTCTTCAGAATCTCACTGATCTCTTCTGCTCGAATCTGCATCACTTCACTCCTCTATAAGCTTCTCTCTAACCTTGTTGAGGTTTGATCTCACGGTTCCGTCGAACACCACCCCTCCCACTACGGCCATAACACCACCTATCAGGGATGGATCCTCTACCACGTCCAGCACCACCCGCTTTCCGATGACGCTGGCGAAGCCCTCTTCCAATAGCTTCAGGTCCTCTTCAGAGAGGGGCCTGGCGGTCTTTATCTCGCCTCTCACCTGTGACATGATTTCGTCAACCAGGCTCCTTGCCTCCTCAACCATCTCGCCGTAAGAGGCGAACCTCTCCTTCTCCACCATGATGCAGAGAAGGTTGCCCACCTCCTTCGAGAATCCCCCTTTCTCTGCAATGGTGCGGGCGAGATCCAGTCTCTCTTTCATGGGAACTATGGGCTGGGTGAGGAAACGTACCGCCTTGGGATTCTTGCTCACCAGCTCCTGAAGGGTCTCCAACTCGTCGAGCAGCTCGGTGAGATCTCCGCCCTTCTCGTGTACGGACTCCACTATGGCTTTTGCATACCTGCGGGCCAGAGAACGGCTCATTTAGTTGACCTCCTTCAGTCTCTGAACGTATTCCCGCACCAGCCTCTTCTGGTCGTCGGGGGATATCTCCTTCTTCACGAGACCCTCTGCAAGCTCCACTGCTAGCTTGGCCGCCTCCTCCTGGAGTTCGGCTTTCGCCCTGGCTATCTCCAGGTCGGCTGCAGCCTTGGCCTGCTCCTCCAGGCGGGTCTTCAGGAGCTCCATCTCCTCTTGTATCTTTGCCACCTGCTGGTCCCGTTCCTTCTCTGCCTGGGCGATGATGTCTGCCACCTCCTTGTCGGCATTTGCTATCTTTGCGTCGTACTCTTGGGCTTTCCTTATGGCAGTCTCCTTGGCCTCTTTGGCGTTCTGAAGGGCCTCTTCTATCTTTTGGGTTCTTCCGCTCAGGGCGTCTTTAATGGGTTTTGCAACGAACTTGTATAGGAGGGCTGCGAAGATGATGAAGTTGACCAGGCGAAACACCTCCATCATGGGTTTCACCTCGTGGGCCTCTTCTCCCTCGCCGGCAATGGCCAAGGCCACCATGCAGAGAACCATGATAACCGAGAAAAGAACCTCTCTTCTTATCCTCATTGTACCTCTCCCCTTTCTCCCTCTGAGAGGCTTCTGCCCAGCACCCGCTCGGCAATGCGGATGGAGAGTGCCTCGGCCTGGCGCCTCAGGACCTCTCTGGCCGATGCCTTCTCGGCTTCAAGCTCCTTCTGGAGCTTCTCCAGCCTCTCTTCTGCCTCTTTCCGGACGGTTGCCAGAATACGCTTTTGCTCTTCTGAGGCCTTCAGCCTGCCCTCGGCAACGATCTGCTGTGCCTGTTGCCTCGCCTGGCGGATGCGGTCGTTGTACTCTTCCAGCTTCCGCTCCGCCTCCTCCATCATCCGTTCCGCTTCCTCTAAAGTGCCCTCTATCTTCTCTTTTCGCTCGTCCAAGATCTTGAGTAGAGGCTTGTAAAGAAGATGGTTGAGCACTAAGACAAGGATGATGAAGTTCGCCATCTGCACCAAAATGGTGTGATCCAAACTGATCATAGGCACACTCCCATCTTTGATAGAATTTCCCCTTCAAGGATCGGCGGCTCGCCTATCACACGCCTTGTGGGGTGTCAACACGCCGATCTCCAATTTGTGAACACAGGCGCATTCCCACCAGAAGGTTGGAGTTGGAGGCAAGGGGGAGGTTTAGTCTTTGGCTTTTTTGTGCAACTTGTGCTGGCGGTTTAGCCAATCACCCTGATCAGCTCTTCCACCGTGGTCTGGCCGGCCAATACCTTGGCTATGCAGTCCTGGCGAAGGTCTTTCATTCCGTCCTTCATGGCTGCCCGTTTTATCCTGCTGCTGGGTGCATTGTTGAGAATGAGCTCTTCTATCTCGGGGTTCATGGTGAGCATCTCGAATACTGCCAGTCTCCCCCGGTATCCGGTGTTGCGACAATAGGGACAGCCCTTTCCCCTTGCCAGCTGTAGCGGTTCGGATTCTGGCACCTCGAGTCTCCTCTTCTCCTCCGGAGATGCCTCGTACTCCTCCCTGCAGTGGGGGCACACCCTTCTCACCAGCCTTTGGGCCATGGCTGCAAGAAGGGTGGACGGCAACAGAAAGGGTGAGACCCCTATGTCTATGAGTCTGGTCACCGTGCCTGCAGCGTCGTTGGTGTGCAGGGTAGAGAAGAGTAGGTGTCCCGTTAGGGCGGCTCGAATGGCCATGTCTGCGGTTTCCTTGTCTCTTATCTCTCCCACGAGGATCACGTCGGGATCCTGACGCAGGGCGGATCTGAGACCAGATGCAAAGGTGAACCCTGCTTGGGGGTTGATCTGGGACTGTCTCACCATGGATAGCTCGTACTCCACGGGGTCTTCTATGGTCATCACGTTCTTGCTCACCACGTCTATGGAGGTTAGGGCTGCATAGAGGGTGGTGGTTTTTCCAGAACCCGTGGGTCCTGTCACCAGGATCATTCCGAAGGGTTTGTTGATCAGTTCTTTGAACCTTAGGTAGTTCTCTTCCGAGAATCCCAGGTCCTCCAGCCCCAGAAGTAGTCTGCTCTTGTCCAGGAGCCTCATAACCACTGCCTCCCCTCGCACCGTGGGAAGCGTGGATACGCGGATGTCTATCTCCTTGCCTCCTATGGTGATTCCTATGCGGCCGTCTTGGGGGATTCTCTGCTCCGATATGTCTAGTTCTGCCAGTATCTTTATGCGGTTCACGAGGGGTGGGTGAAGGTCTTTGGGAATGGCCAGCTTCTGGTAGAGCACGCCATCTAGCCTCATCTTGATTCTCGTCACCCTGTCACCGGGATCTATGTGGATGTCGGTGCATCCCTCCTTCAAGGCGTTGCCTATCAGCTTCTCCACGAAACCTATGAGGGGCGACTCCATGGTTTCGCTTCCCAGGGAGGAGAGCACCTCCTGAACCGCGGCCTCCAGATCCTTGTCGGTGACCCCTTTCACCCCGTAGTACTCGTCTATGAGGGAGGTTATGAGCTCTGGCTCTGCCACCCGGATCTCTATGTCTCTCCCGGAGCGCTCCTTGAGCCTGTCCACCTCCAGAACGTCGTAGGGATTGTCGGTGGCCACCACCAGGGTGTTTCCCTTCAGCTCAATGGGAAGGACGTGGTACTCCCTTGCCAGGTCCTC
>CAZMTB010000024.1:0-3888 GCA_964569095.1 uncultured Aquificales bacterium | reverse complement strand
AATATCTTTGCACAGAAGAGTCCGTCCTTCTCCGGCTTGAAGGTGCGGTAGTTTATGGTCTCGGGCTTCTTCACCTCTCCCCTTGACCACGACCTTATCTTCTCGGGAGAGGCAATCTGGATCCTTATGGCGTCAAAGTCTTTAGGATCCTTCGGTTTATCGTAAAGACCAAGTATGTCCTCCACTACCTTCTCCTCCTTAAAATCCTCACGAAAGAACCTTCTTCTTTTTTCTCTCTAGAAGCTCTATGTCTATGCAGAGCCCCTGAAGCTCCTTTATCAACACCCTGAAGGACTCAGGAAGACCAACCTCCAAGGTGGGATTACCCTTCACTATGGACTGGTACATCCTGCTTCTACCGGCGATGTCATCAGACTTCACGGTGAGCATCTCCTGAAGGGTGTACGCCGCACCGTGGCCCTCCAAGGCCCAGACCTCCATCTCTCCAAGCCTCTGGCCTCCAAAGTGGGCCTTTCCTCCCAAGGGCTGCTGGGTCACCAGCGAGTAAGGACCGGTAGAACGGGCGTGGACCTTCTCCTCCACCAGATGATGGAGTTTCAGCATGTAGATGTATCCCACGGTGACGGTCTGGTGGAAGTACTCGCCTGTTCGGCCGTCCCTTATCCTTATCCTTCCTGACTCGGGAACCCCTGCCTGGCGCAGAAGGGCCTTGATCTCCTCCTCCTTGGCACCGTCGAAGACCGGGGTAGACATGGGAACACCGCGCCTCGCAAGCTCTCTGGCCATCTCCCACAGCTCGTCGTCGTCCATCTCGTCTATCCACTCGTTTGTGGGAGCGTAGATCTTCTTGATGTACTCCCTAACCTTTGGAAGCGCAGCCTCCCTGGATGCCTCCATCAACTCCGCTATCTTGTCGCCAAACCGCTTGGCGGCAAGACCCAGGTGGGTCTCCAGAATCTGGCCTATGTTCATTCGGGAGGGAACGCCCAGAGGGTTAAGTATGATGTCAACCGGGGTTCCGTCGTCCAGGAAGGGCATATCCTCCTCCCGGAGTATCTTGGAGATGACACCCTTGTTCCCGTGGCGCCCGGCCATCTTGTCTCCCTCTTGAAGCTTCAACTTCACCGCCACGAAGACCTTCACCCTGGCCTGCACCCCGGGAGGCAACTCGTCAGGTCTCTCAAGGTGCTCTATGGCAACCTCTCTCTTCTCTTCCACCTCTTTCAACTGCTGGTCGGTACGCCTGATGATCTCCTTGAGCCTCTCCTTATCCTTCTTGGTCAAACTAACCGGCAAGGACCTTGCCTCGTAGTGGGGTATGAGTTGGTAAACCTCCTCGGTGAGAATCCCTCCTTTTTTAACGAGAACCTCTCCCGTATCGGGATGCTTAACCGATGCGGTGAGTTTCTTGCCAACCAGAAGCTCCCTTAAGATGCGGGCCTCCTCTTCCCATATCACCTTCTTGATGTCGGCAAAGTTCCTCTCAAGCCTCTCCCGGGCCTCCTGTTGGTAGGCTGCCTTTGTGGAAACGCTCTCTTCGTTTCCCCTCCTGGTGAAGATGCGCACGTCCATCACCACGCCTTCCACCCCAGGCGGCACCTTCAGGGAGGTGTCTTTTACGTCTCTCGCCTTCTCTCCAAAGATGGCTCTTAAAAGCTTCTCCTCTGGGGTCAGGTATTGCTCACCCTTTGGGGTCACCTTGCCCACCAGGATGTCTCCCGGCTTAACGTGGGTACCAATGCGCACTATTCCCGCCTCGTCCAGATTGGCCAGGGCCTCGGCTCCCACATTGGGGATATCGTTGGTTATCTCCTCCGTGCCCACCTTGGTATCCCTGGCCTCCACCTCGAAGACATCAACATGAACAGAGGTGTAAACGTCCTCCTTCACCAACCTCTCGTTGATGATGATGGCATCCTCAAAGTTGTAGCCACCCCAAGGCATAAAGGCCACCAGCAGGTTTCTCCCAAGGGCGAGCTCGCCGTTATCGGTTGCAGCCCCGTCTGCGATAAGATCACCCTTCTTCACCCTCTGCCCCTTGCTAACCCGCGGGGTATGGGAGAAGGTGGTTCCCTGATTCGACCTCGCGAACTTGGTGAAGTGGTAAACGTCCACCCCACCTCCCTCCTCGGGGTCAACCAGAACTATGGCCCTATCCGCGTCGACGCTCTTCACTACGCCGCCCCTTTTGGCAAGCACCAGGATTCCAGAATCCTCTGCAACCTTCCTCTCCATTCCCGTTCCAACCAAAGGAGCATCGGTCTTGAGTAGGGGAACCGATTGCCTCTGCATGTTACAACCCATGAGCGCCCGGTTGGCGTCGTCGTGCTCCAGGAAGGGAATGAGAGAGGCAGAAACACTCACCAGCTGCTTTGGAGATACGTCCATGTAGTCAATCTCGTCGGGAGAGACGGTCACGAACTCCCCTGCCTTTCGAGCAGAAACCCTGTCAAGCAAGAAACGGCCCTCACGATCTATTGGGGCATTGGCCTGAGCTATGGTGTACTTCTCTTCATCAAAAGCAGCTAAATACTCTATCTCCTTGGTCACCCTGCCGTTCTTCACCTTGCGGTAGGGGGTCTCGATGAACCCGAAGCGATTCACCCTGGCGTAGGAACCCAGGGAGGTGATCAACCCGATGTTTGGACCTTCCGGGGTCTCAATGGGACAGATCCTGCCGTAGTGAGACGGATGAACGTCTCTAACCTCAAATCCAGCCCTCTCCCTGGCAAGCCCCCCTGGTCCCAGCGCGCTGAGACGCCTCTTGTGGGTCACCTCAGAAAGGGGATTGGTCTGATCCATGAACTGGGAGAGCTGACCACTGCTGAAAAAGTTTCTAACCAGGGCAGTGAAAGGCTTGGAGGATATGAGCTCGTGGGGCATCATGGACTCGATGTCCTCCACGCTCATCTTCTCCCTTATGGCCCTTTGGATTCTAACGAGACCCGCCCGCAGCTGGTTCTCAAGCAGTTCGCCCACTGCTCTTATTCTTCTGTTTCCAAGATGATCAATGTCATCCACAGGTTCCAGGTCTTTCACTATCCGTATTATGCGACGAATAATCTCTATTATGTCCTCTTTGCGAAGCACCCTGGTGGAGAGGGGAACCTCCTCGTCAGAGAAGCCCAACCTCCTGTTTATCTTCAGCCTTCCCACCTCCGAGAGGTCGAACCTGTCGGGATCAAAGAAGAGCCTGTTGAAGAACTCGGCCACCACCTCGGGGGCAGGGGGATCACCCGGGAGCATCTTGCGGTATATCTCTGCCTGGGCCTCCTCCTGGTTGCCACACTTGTCAGCTGCCAGCGCCTCACGAATGGAGGGGTCTACTCCCTCCCCTTCCAAAACAACCAGCTCAAACTCCTCCACGCTCTGCCTGAACAGGTCGAGAACCTCTGGAGTGATCTTCTGGTTGCACTTCACCAGGACTTCGCCAGTAGAGGGATCCACCACGTCCGATGCAACCACCCTTCCCAGCAGGTCGTTCTCAGTCAGGGGAATGCCCTCCAGCTCTGCCTCCCGTATTCTCTTCAAGGCGGCCTTGCTCATCTTCATTCCAGCCCTGAGGAGAACGTCTCCCGTCTTGAAGTCCACAACATCCGACGAGAACCGCCTTCCCAATAGGGAGTCAGAGACCGCTAACTCGAATCTCAACCCCCCTCCCTTCACGTAAACCGTCTCTATCTCGTAGAACTCCTCGAGGATCTCCTCAGGGGTCATACCCATCGCGAGGAGAAGGGTGCTGACCAGAAATTTACGGCGTTTGTCTATCTTTACTGATAGAACGCCTTTAGCATCGTACTCGAAGTCGAGCCAGGACCCCCGGTAGGGTATCACCCTTCCCAGAATCGCCACCTTAGAACCGGCGCTCCTCATCCGCTCGAAGACCACGCCGGGAGACCTGTGAAGCTGGCTCACCACAACCCTTTC
>CAZMTB010000023.1:0-4079 GCA_964569095.1 uncultured Aquificales bacterium | reverse complement strand
GAGCAGCCTCCCCACCTCGTTGAAGATGTACTCGGCTATTCTCTCGGAGGTGGGATTCCTTCTCTGGAAGTGGGGATGCTCGTTGAGCATGGAGTGATCAAGGGGAGAGAGAACCTCCTTCAGCAGGGCCTTCAACACCTTGAAGTCCACCAGAAGGCCCTGGCCATTGAGGCGCTCCCCCTCAACCTCCACCTCGACATCCCAGTTGTGACCGTGCAGGCGCTCGCAGGCCCCCTCGTACCCCCTGAGCTGGTGGGCCGCAGCAAAACCGTCTTTCACCCTCAACCTGTAGATCAACCTACGCTCCGTGCCTAACCACCACCCTCTCCACCAAGGGCTCCACCTCCCGGGCGATGGCCTCAAGTTCAGAACGCTGGAATGGATAGCACTCCTCCAGGGAAGGGTCCAGGGTACCCTCGGGCCTGAAGTTCTGGATGGCGTAGGCCTTAGCACCGTGGATAATCGTGGCTATCTCCAGGACCTCCTTGCGTTCAACAAGACCCGGTACCAGCGTAGTCCGAAATTCATAGGGGACTTTACCCTCAAGCAGAAGATGCACAGAGGGCTCCACCCTCTCCCACGCCACCCCACCCGTAAGCCTGGGATAGAGTACAGGAGGGGCCTTCACATCCATTGCCACCATGTCAACCATGCCATCACCCACCAGGAGCCCGAGCACCTCGGGATTACAGCCGTTGGTGTCCAGCTTCACCTTCACCCCAATAGACCTGACCCTGTCAATGAGCCGTGGAAGCTCCGGATGGATGGTGGGCTCTCCACCAGTGATCACCACGGCATCAATGAATCCCCTTCTCTCCTCCAGCTTGGCAAAGAGGTCATCAAAGGGTATCAGCGGGGCTTCGTGGTAGCAGGCGGGAAGAACCAAGGCCCTGTTGTAACAATAGGGGCATCTGAACGGGCAACCCCGCAAAAAGAGAACCGAGGCCACCCCTCCAGGGTAGTCGACCAGGCTCACCCCCACGAAACCCGCCACCGGGGGAAGACCCGAGGTGCACTCCCCCACCCCCTCGATACACCGGTCATCCCCTACCTGATGAACCGCCTCCACGGCGAACCCCTCTGCCAACAAGAAAAAGGTTAAAGGCTGTACTTCAACGGCCTTCTCTCTGCGAACTCCCTCTTCTTGCCGTCGTTCCAGTTCTGCACGGGGCGGTAATAGCCTACGATTCTGGAATAGATCTCGGTGGGAACCCCCACCACCTTCCTCTTCTTCCGGGTTCCGTTATCGCTTCTCTGCATCTCCAAGCTCCTCTGCTTCACCATGTTTTGATAATTTAGACCCCGTCAATCACCCTTCAAGGGATACGGGAACCTCCGTTCGGTCCTCGGAGACCACGTAGGTGGTCACCACGCTACCAGGCATCAGGTTGGCCAGCTCGTGGTCGTCCACCTCCATCTCCATTCCAAACCTCTCAAGCTCCTCCTCGGTGTGAGGATAGGGACACACCTCGTGCTTTCCAGGGATGTAGCCGTGCACAGGGCAGATGGAGAAGGTGGGGGTTATGCTGAAATAGGGGAGCTTGAAGTTCTTAACCACCTTCTCAACCAACCTCCTAACCGCCATGGGATCCTCTATGCTCTCCCCCAAGAAGAGGTGCACCACAGTTCCCCCCGTAAACATAGACTGGAGTTCGTCCTGGTGGGTCAGCACCTCCCAGATGTCGTCTGTGTAACCCACGGGCAGGTGCACGGAGTTCGTGTAGTAGGGGGTCTCTCTGGTACCTGCCGTCTTTATCTTCTCGAACCTCTCCACGTCCCTCAGGGCAAGCCTGTAACTGGCCCCCTCTGCAGGGGTCGCCTCCAGGTTGTAGAGATTGCCCGTCTCCTCCTGAAACTCCACAAGCCTCTCCCTCATCACCTGCAGCACCTTCACTGCCCAGTCCCTCGCCCGGGGACTCGAAATGGGCTCGCCAAGGAGGTTGAGGCATGCCTCGTTCATACCCGTTATCCCGATGGTGGAGAAGTGGTTGTTCCAGTAGAACCCCGAGCACTGCTTCACCTCTTGGAGGTAGACCTTCGAGAAGGGATACAACCCCCTGTCGGTGAAGTTCTCAATCACCTTGCGCTTTATCTCCAAAGAGACCTTGGCGAGGTTCATAAGCCTGCCAAGCCTATCAAAGAACTCGTCTTCGTTCCTCGACAGGTAGGCCAGTCTGGGCAGGTTGAGTGTGACCACCCCGATGGAACCCGTGAGGGGGGAGGAACCGAACAACCCCCCGCCCCGCCTTCTCAGCTCCCGGTTGTCCAGCCTCAACCTGCAGCACATGGAACGGGCATCGCTTGGGGAGAGGTCGGTGTTGACGTAGTTGGCAAAGTAGGGAATACCGTACTTCCCCGTCATCTCCCAGATGGGCACCAGGTTGGGATCATCCCAGGGGAACTCCTTGGATATGTTGTAGGTAGGTATCGGAAAGGTGAAGACCCTGCCCTTGGCGTCTCCCTCCATCATCAGCTCTGCGAACGCACGGTTTATCATGGAGACCTCTCGTTGAAACTCCCCGTAGGTCTCCCCCTGCTCCTCCCCCCCTATAACCACGGGCAGGTCTGCAAACTCCTTGGGCACCATGAGATCCATGGTTAGGTTGGTGAAGGGGGTCTGAAACCCCACCCTCGTAGGCACGTTCAGGTTAAAGATAAACTCCTGGAGACACTGCTTGACATCCGAGTACTCTAAATTGTCCTTTCTGATGAAGGGCGCAAGCAGGGTGTCAAAGTTGCTGAAGGCCTGGGCCCCTGCCGCCTCCCCTTGCAAGGTGTAAAAGAAGTTCACTATCTGCCCCAGGGCCGTTCTGAAGTGGCGCGCAGGCTTTGACTCAACCTTTCCCGGGACACCACCGAACCCCCTGCGCAGGAGGGCCATCAGGTCCCATCCCACGCAATAGGCGGCGAGGATCCCCAGGTCGTGGATGTGAAAGTCCCCCTCCTCGTGGGCCTGCCTAACATCGTTGGGATAGATGGTATTGAGCCAGTACTTGGCGACCACCGAGGAGGCGATATGAAAGTTGAGGCCCTGAAGGGAGTAGTTCATGTTTGAGTTCTCTTTAACCCTCCAGTCCTCCTTCTGGAGGTACTTCTCGATCAGGTCCGTCCCGCTAACCAGGGCAAGGCCCAGCTCCCTGCTCGCCCTCCTCTTCTCACGGTAGAGAATGTAGGCCTTGGCCACCGTGGAGAGACCGTTCTCCATGAGCACCTGCTCCACGATGTCCTGGATCTCCTCCACGTGGGGAATGCTACCCTTGCGGAAGAAGAGCCTGAAGAGAATTAGGGAGACCTCTTCCGAGAGTTCCTGGGCCTTGTCGGGATTAGGTTCCCCCGTGGCCTGCATGGCCTTCTCTATGGCCATGGCAATGCGTCGTCTCTCGAACGGAACGATGGATCCGTCTCTCTTGCGTATCAAGTGCTCCATGACGTGCATACAACACTCCTTCGGCTGCATTGTCGGGGAACCCCCGAACCCAAGCTCTATCTACCGCCGCTGCCTTCCTGAGTCAACAGGTCATCCACAATATCTTGTAGCCCTCTCGTAGTGTCACTTCAATATGGTGTTGTTATTGCCATTACAGAAGCAATGCCGCTCCAATAGGGTGGTTAACCCTCCCTACCTTACAGGGATGCACTGAGAAACCACCAACGGTATTGGTAGACGACTCCCTCACCGACCCTTACCAACCTTGACACAAAACCCCAACCAAACCTAAAAGAACCGATGGCTTCAACCTATTGCCCGGATGGCGGAACTGGTAGACGCAGGGGACTTAAAATCCCCTGGGCCATTGCCCGTGCGGGTTCGAGTCCCGCTCCGGGCACCACGTTACAGGCCACTTTCTCAGAGCAATATACAATCTCTATGATCACAACGACGGCGCTCTACAGTGCCGCTCAAGAATGGAGACGCTTCAAGTGCATGACCAACAAATCCTTCGCCATTGCCCATGGAGTGGAATAGAGGTAGATTTAGCAACGAAAAGGAGATAACGAGGGGATGAACCATGAGCATGGTTGGTGCAGAACCGAAAAGAGAGCTCCTGGAAGAGGTTGTGAAGAGAATTGTCGAGGTT
>CAZMTB010000022.1:0-8304 GCA_964569095.1 uncultured Aquificales bacterium | reverse complement strand
TGAGACGCCTCCAGCTCCACTCCGGCTATTCGGTGACCAACGGTGCCAAGCACCGCATTTGGCACCCCCAAACCATCCAGCACGTGGGCAATGGCGTGGGCCACCGTGGTCTTGCCGTTGGTGCCGGTGATACCGATGACCACCAGATCACGGCGGGGATTCCCGTAGAGGTTCCTGCCCAGAAGCGCAAGGGCAACCCGGGAGTCCCTAACCCTAACGGAGACAACCCCCTTTGGCACCTCACCAACCTCGTGTACAACCGCAACCGCCCCCCTCTCAACCGCCTGGGAGATGTACCTGTGACCATCGGTGGAGTAGCCCTTCACGGCAACGAAAAGGGCCCCTGGTTCTACCCTGCCAGAGTGATCGGTCACCTGCGAGACCACCGGATCCCCAGAAGGGGGAGAGAGAACCTCAATCCCCTCCAGCAAGAGAGAGAGGGGCATGGGCTCTACCCTGGGCCTGGTGAAACTCACCTTTTCACCTCAAAGCACCTCAGTTTTGCGCTTCTGGCCCTTGGATTCTCCTCAACCTCCTCTGGGGATGGAACCAAGGGCCTCTTCGTAATCCTAACCCCTATTCCTGCATCCTCAAACTCCCTGAATGCCCGTTTCACCATCCTGTCCTCCAAAGAGTGAAAGGAGATAACCACCACCCGTCCCCCCGGGGCAAGAAGCCTGGGAACCTCCCTCAAAAAGCCCTCAAGGCACTCAAGCTCACCGTTCACCTCTATCCTGATGGCCTGAAAGGTGCGGGTAGCAGGGTGTATCCTGCGCGAGTGAAACCTTCGGGGAATGGCGCGAGAAACCACCTCTGCAAGCTCACCGGTGCTGGCAATAGGCGATTCCGACCTCGCTTCAACGATGAACCTGGCTATTCTCCTCGCCCACCTCTCCTCCCCGTAGTCCCTAAAGATGGTTTCAAGATCCTCTTCAGAATACCCGTTGACCACATCCCAAGCCGTAAGCTCGCCCTCCTGGTTCATCCTCATGTCCAGGGGACCATCGATCCTGAAAGAGAACCCCCTGGACGGATCGTCAACCTGGAGGGAAGATAGGCCGAGGTCAAGAAGAATCCCGCTGGCTTTGCCAACTCCCAGCCGGTCGAGAATATGGCCCATCCTGCAATAGGGAGCGTGAAAAAGCCTCACCCTCTCCCCAAAACCGGCCAACCTCTCCCCGGCAAGGCGAAGTGCCTGAAGATCGCCATCCATGCCCACCAGCAGGGATATGGGCAGAGAGTTCAGAAGTGTCTCTGCGTGTCCCCCGAGCCCCACCGTACCATCCACCAGCAGGGAGGGAACCACCTCCGAGAATAGGGAGAGAACCTCCCTGTGCATTACCGGGACGTGTGCAGGTTTATTCTCGTTCACGAACCCTTTATACTCTCCCCATGAGAGCGGGAAAACCCATAAGGGTGGTGGCAGGATGGATAGAGTGGAAGGGAAGGATACTCCTAACCAGAAGGCTACCCGGGGAGGTGATGGGTGGGTATTGGGAGCTTCCAGGGGGAAAGGTGGAAGAGGGAGAAACCCTTCAAGATGCCCTATCGAGGGAAATCGAGGAAGAGCTGGGAATAGGGGTGTTACCCAAACGCCCCCTGGCTGAGGTGCTCCATTGCTACTCCCACGCATTGATCCATCTCGTGGCGGTACACGCCAAGGCCCGCTCCCCCATGGTGGAAAGACGGGGATGCTCCGAGTCGAGGTGGCTACTTCCAAGAGAGGTGCTATCGCTACTGCAAAACAGACACCTAACCCTGGCGCCTGCAGACAGGAAGTTGATACTCCGGGTCTTCAAGAAGATATCCTCCTCACCTTAAAACCGGGACTTGACTATTTCGAGCAAATGCCTATTTATCCAAACAGAGCATATGCCCAAATAATGAGCAAAGGAGGTAGAGTATGCCAGGATTCGATGGAACAGGACCTTGGGGTTTAGGACCGCGCACTGGAGGAGGCAGGGGCTTCTGTCCCCCCGGCTCCGGGCCGGCAGGTGGATACTACAGGCCCGGCTTCTACGGTGTAGGTAGAGGAGGACTGCCCTGGGGAGGCGGCCGAGGCAGAACCTGGGGCGGAGGCAGAGGCTGGTGGTGGAGAAGCAGGTTTGCAGTACCCGCGGGGGGATGGTATCCACCCTTCCACGGGGCTTGGAACCCATCGCCCCAAGAAGAGGCAGAGGTGTTGAGGGAAGACATAAGATTTCTCGAAGAGAGGCTTGCCCAGATGCAGCAGAGGTTGAGTGAGCTCGAGAAGGCCTCTGAAGGAGAGGAGGAATAGGCCCATGCAGAGAGGCGGTGGCGGCAGAGGCATGGGCGGAGGCAGAGGGGGCGGAATGGGAAGAGGTAGCGGCATGGGCAGAGGTATGGGCCGTGGAGGGGGCAGAGGCATGGGCCCAGGGCCCGGAGGAACCTGCGTCTGTCCAAAGTGGGGCTACTAGGTGGAGCACACGCCGGGCAATCCCTGTGCCCAGCAAACCTGTCCCCATTGCAACACCCCCCTAATAAGGGGAGAATGAGCACTTGAGCAGACCACCAAAGAGAAGGCGGGTATGCTGGCACTGGGGGTGGCGCAGGTTCTCTCCCGACACCCCCTTTGGAGACGAGGTGCTACTTACGCCCGACGAGCTTGAAGCCATCAGGCTATGCGACGGCGAAGGGCTCTACCACGAGGAAGCGGCAGAGAGGATGGGGGTGTCCAGGCAGACCCTGGGCAGGATCCTCTCTGCTGCCCGCAAGAAGGTGGCCTTGGCGCTAACCCAGGGCCACGCCATCGTCTACCAGCCACCGGAGGATCCAAGGGTGGCACGAATGGTAGAGATTCTCCCCCCGGGAAGGCGCTGGAGGGGAGGAAGGAGGCGTTAGCCCTACTCGATAACTCCCTGTTCTCTTAGCATATCCTCAACGGTGAGGGCTATGCGAAGAGACTCAAGGTCTAGCTCTGTTGGCACAGAGGGGCCGTCCTCGCCCAAGGCCGCCTCAATGAAGTGGGCAAGCTCTTGCTTCAAGGGGTTCTCCTTGTGCACAAACACCTGCTCAATCAGGGAAGACTGGCGATAGCGGAGCTCCTTGGGAGTGCGAATTGCCTCAGAAAAGGCCTCCCTGTGGATGTGTAGGTCCTGCTCGGTGAAGTTCAGAAACACGTAGAAGTCCTTCTCTGAAACCGCCATCGTGCGTATCTTGTTCTGGGTGAGCCTGCTGGCGGTTATGGAGGCCACGCAACCGTTCTCAAACCACAGGGTTACAACCGCCGCGTCTCCCTTCTTGGTGTAGATGGAGGTACCAGAAGCGTTTATGCCCTTCACCCCCGAATTAACGAGCCTCAACACTATGTCTATGTCGTGAATCATGAGATCGAGAACCACCCCGTCGTCTGCCACCCTCTTCACGAAGGGGCCCAGCCTCCTGCTCTCCACCAGCAAGGGCTCGGTGACGATCTTCATCAGCTCCTGGACCGCCCCGTTGAACCTCTCCACGTGTCCCAAGTGGAGGGTCAATCCCTTCTCCCTGGCAAGTTCGGTGAGGGCAACCGCCTCCTCCATGGTGCGAGCAATGGGTTTCTCCATGAGGACGTGTACTCCAGCCTCCAACACCTCTTTGCCAATAGGAGTGTGCAGCTGGGTAGGAACTGCAACGGTGACCACGTCCACCAGGGGCAGTAGGTCGTGAAAGTCTTTAAAACCCTTAACTTCGTATCTCTGAGTCACCGTGTCCAGCTTCTTCTCGTCCACATCTGCCACCCCCACGAGATCCACGTAGGGAAGCTCCATGTAAGCGCCAGCGTGATACTGGCCCATGTGACCAACACCGATAACTCCAGCCTTCACCTTCTTCACTCAGAGTTCCCCTTTCTTCCCTCCTTTGGTCGGCACACCCCCCTCTTCGCCTCCTTGATGAACTGAATCAGGTGGCGGATCTCCTCGGACTCCATCCCCTCTTGCGATGAGACCTCCTCCATTGCGTGCGATAGGTTCATGCCCGAGAAGAAGAGCAGCTTGTAGGCCCTCTGGATGGCCTTTCTCTGAGCGGGAGAGAACCCCGCCCTGCGAAGGCCAATGATGTTCACCCCCGCAACCTCTGCTGGCCTGCCTGCGGCAATTGCGTAAGGGGGCACGTCCTGGGCCACCCCTGAACAGCCCGACACTATGGCAAGAGACCCGATTCTCACGAACTGGTGAATCCCGACGTGTCCCGAGATTATCGCCCTGTCCTCCACCTGCACGAAACCAGAGAGCCCGGCGTAGTTGGTGATTATCGTGTTGTTTCCGATAACGCAGTCGTGCCCTATGTGGGCATAGGCCATGATGTAGTTGCCGTCACCCACCACGGTGGACTCGTTCTCCCGGGAGGCCCTGTGGATGGAGACAAACTCCCTTATCACGTTCCCGTCTCCTATCTTCAGAAACGAGGGGAAACCGGTGTAGCCAATATCCTGGGGGGGCCCACCCAGAATGGCAAACTCGGAGACCGTGCAATTGGCCCCCACCGTTGTCCATCTCTTGATCACGGCGTGGGCGCCAACCACCGTACCTTCGCCCACCTCCGTCTCCTCCTCCACCACAGCGTAGGGGCCTATGGTAACCCCAGAGTGGAGCCTCGCCGAGGGATGAACCACCGCCGTAGAATCTATTTGGGGCATGGCCTACTTCACCGCCCTGTTTGCAGCGGTGAGCATGGGATCCCACACCGGGGAGAAAGGGGGCGAATAGGCGAAATCCTGCCTGGCGAAGTCGTCCACCGTCATCTCGGCATACACGGCAGTGGCAATGGCGTCTATTCTCTTGGCAGCGGTCCAGTGCGAGACTATCTGTCCACCCAACAGCCTTCTGCTCTCGCTGTGGTAAAGGAGTTTTACGGTTATGGGATGGGAGCCAGGGTAGTAGTGGGCCCTGTCGCGTCCCTTGATCCTCGCCACCTGGTAGGGAATCCCCCTCTTCTGGGCATCCTTCTCGCTGAGCCCGGTCATTGCAACCCCCAGGTCCAAGGCCTTGATGATGGAGGTTCCCAGTACCCCCTTGAAGGTTGCATCTCCTCCAACGGCGTTGGTGCCTGCAACCCTTCCCATCTTGTTGGCGGTGGTGCCCAGCGGGATGTAAACGGGCTCTCCCGTAACGAGGTGAAGGGCCTCGGCGCAATCCCCGGCGGTGAAGATACCCGGAACGTTCGTCTCCATCCTCTCGTTGGCGGCTATGGCACCGGTGGCCCCCGTTGAAACTCCAGCGGCCTTTGCCAGCTCCACGTTGGGGCGCACCCCAATGGCCAGAACCGCAAGTTGGGCATCAATGGCAGAGCCGCCTGCCACCACCCTCTCCAGGGATTCTCTCCCTTCAAAGGCCTCCACCCCGCAACCGGTCATAACCTCAACACCGGCCTTCTCCAATCTCTCTTGAACGAGGTTGGCTATGTCAGGATCCATTGGGGGAAGAATCTGCTCCATCAACTCCACCATAGTCACCCCAACACCCTGGTTCAGAAGGGCTTCACACATCTCAACCCCAATGAATCCTCCCCCAACAACAACCGCCTTCTTAACCTTGCCAGACTCCAAGGCCATTCTGATGGCCTCTCCGTCCAGAGGGGTTCTCAAAACGTAAACCCCTTCCAGGTCCACCCCGGGAATGGGTGGAACAAAGGGTCTGGCACCGGTGGCAACCACGAGGGCATCGTAACCGTACCTTCTGGTCACCCCTTCTTCCGCGTGAAAGACCTCAACCTCACCCTTGGAGGTGTCTATCTCCTTCACCTCGCTATTTACGCTTACCCCTATTCCCTGTTCTTCAAACTGGTGGGGCCAACGGACGATGAGGTCCTCCTTCTTGGCTATCTCACCACCCACCAGGTACGGAAGTCCGCATCCCCCGTAGGAGACATAAGGACCCTTCTCGAATATGCGGATCTCCCACTCCCTGTTCGTTCTCTTTGCCTTGGCAGCGGCACTGGTGCCCCCTGCCACCCCTCCGATAACCACAAGCCTCTTTGGCATCACTCAATCTCCTCCTTGATCCTCCGAACCAGCTGCTCTGGGGCAAGCCCCTGAAGCCTGTAGAGGATCTCCGGCTCTCCCGAAGGAGCGTAGTTGGTCACGCCGAGGCAGTGAAGCCTCGCCGGCACCCTCTCCCTCAGGTAGATTCCCCCCACCACGCATCCCAACCCCGTGTAGGCGTTATGGTCCTCGTACACGAAGACGGGACCCCGCTCTGCAGCCTCAAGCAGAGGCTCCTCCTGGGGATGCAAGGGGCAAGGGCAGTTGAGAACGGTAACCTCTATTCCTTCCTCCTTTAGCCTCTTCCACACCTCCACCGCCCTGTGGAGCATCTGGCCGTAAGAGACTATTGTTGCATCTCCTCCCTTGCGCACCAGGTCTATGTTTCCGTAAGCGAAGCGGTAATCACCGGCAAACAGGGGCCTTCCCTCCTCGTCGGTGATTATGGGCTGAGATGACCTACCCATCCCTATGGCGTAGTTGCCGTACTGGGCAGCGGCGAACCTCACGGCCCTGTCCATCTGGTTGGAGTCGGCGGGAAGTATCAACTTGAACCCAAACAGGTTTCTCAAAAGTCCAATGTAGTCTATGCAATGATGGGTCTTTCCGTCCTGTCCCACGTCGAGCCCGAGATGGGTCAGAACGAGCTTGATGTTCGCGTGGTTTATGTCGTTTAGCCTCTGCTGGTTGTACACCTCGTCTATACCAAAAACCCCAAAGTCCCCAAAGAAGGCCACCACCCCCTGGCTGGAGAGCGAGCCGGCCACCGTGGCGGCATTGTGCTCTGCCACCCCCGCCTCGAAGAAGTAGGGAGCGAGGTCTCTCTCCCTGGAGAACCAGCCGGTGCGTACCGAGTCTGCAAGGTCACAGTCGAATACGGCTATAGGCGTGTGCCCCGGCCTTCCACAGTTCCTCTTGCCGATGTCAACCAACGCCTTACCAAAGGCCGCCCTGTTGTCTATCTTATTCCCTGGCTCGTAGGAGAAGGGCTCGCCCACCTCCAGATTTATCTCGGGAAGGGGAACCTCTGGCTCCGGCATCTCTGGTACAAACTCCTGGCGCCTCTTCAGGTGGCCTTCCCTGGAGTCGTCAACCTCCAGCTCTCTCAGGGCCATCTGGAACTCCTCCTCGTTCAACGCCCTGCCGTGATACTCCTCCTTACCCTCCATGAAGGAGACGCCCTTCCCTATGACGGTCTTGGCAATGATGACCACAGGGTGATCCACATCGTCCCTCGCCTCAGCTATGGCCCCGCAGAGGGCCTCGTGGTCGTGGCCGTCAACCTCCATCACACTCCAGCCGTCGGAGGCGTAGTTCTCGGCTATGTTCACGGGCATAACCTCGTGAACACTACCGCTTATCTGGATCTCGTTGTAGTCGATGATCACGGTCACGTTGTGTATCCCATGCTTGATGGCAAACCTGCGTGCCTCTGCCACCTGTCCCTTGGCCTGCTCCGCGTCGCTCATCACCACGTAAACCTGGTAGGATAGACCGAGAAGCCGGGAGGCAAGGGCAAAACCGCATCCGGCAGACAGTCCTTGTCCCAGGTTACCGGTTGTCCACTCCACCCCGGGAATGGACCTCTCCACGTGACCCTCGTAGGGGCTCCCCCCCCTTCTGAAGAGAGACAACACCTCATTGGTAGGAATGAAGCCCAACCGTCCCAAGACCGCGTAAACTCCCGGGGAGGTGTGACCATGGCTAACCACTATCCTGTCCCGGCCCGGGTCGTAGGGATTGGCAGGGTCCACCTTGGCCACCGAAAAGAGGGCAAGGTAGATGTCAACAGAGGACATCGAGCCTCCCGGATGCCCGGATCCCGCTATGTTGGTCATGGTGATTATGTCGCCCCTGCACAGACGGGCCAGCTCCCTCAGCCTTTCGAAGTCCACCTCCCTACCCAGTTTTGACGAACAAGAAGAGTCCACCTGATACTTCCTCCTCTCCCCTTCCCTGCCAGGTTCTACAGGGCATCCTCGTTGCTTTTGGATATGATCTCATCGAGCTCCCTCTTCAACGGTTCGGGTAGCCCCATGATTTCTACGTTCAAAAATCCCCTGACTATTGCCGACACCGCATCGTCCTCGGTCATACCCCTGGCCATAAGGTACTCCACCTCTTCCCTGTCTATCTTCCCTACAGCCGCTTCGTGGGTCATTTCGAGGTTTACGGCCTTGCCCTCAAGCTCGGGGATGGCGTGTATCCTTCCCTTGGGATCCAGAAGCAGTCCCCTGCACTCCAGATGGGCCTTAACCCCCGGAACCTCTCCCACCAGGTGTCCCCTGGCTATGATCTCTCCTCCAACGGAGACCGCCCTGGAT